>CAZZHL010000144.1:0-6310 GCA_964653945.1 uncultured Pirellulales bacterium | reverse complement strand
TGTGGGCAAAGATTGCAGATGCGGTTATCTTGACCAGCTTTGCCGGTCACACTACTGCTCCGGACCTCAAGCAGACAAATGATAGAATTGCACAGATAAATGTTAGGGTGCTTGGAACTATTCTAAGTAACGTCCGAGTTGGTCAAAATTATTACCGTTATGCGTATAACTATCATTCACGGGATGGTCAACAAAAGAAAAGACGAGAACAGACAGACATAAAGCTGCTGCTACCTATACATGGACAGGAAGATAATACCTCTGACTTCTAAGGAAAATTAACCTGACAAAGATTGTTAACGGAAAATTAGTTTGTGCGTTCCCATTTTGCGATGTATTGAAAAATGGAGTGCCATTTATACAACTATGGAGATGATAGTCATACACAAGGAAAAGAATTCTCTGTCTAACAGCAATGAGAACCTGCTTCGGTTTGCTATTTCCAGCGAACCAACCGCCGGCATTATTCTCAATGGGTTCAACAAAAGTTTGCGTTGGCGCCGCAACAGCGAGATTGTTTGCGCCATACCAGAAGGATGGGGAATTGAATCTCAGCCGTCAGGCCACGGCGTGCCTGCCGAGCCAGGGGTGACTGGTCCAAAAATAACCTACTGCAATGGAAATATACCGCTTTGTAAAGAGGTCCTGCGGAAAATTGTCCGTAAGGACTCCCAAGGAGAACGAAATTTGTCCGACTTCGGCGAAGGTCTCCGTCGAGCCGTTAGGCCACGGCGTGCCTGCCGAGCCAGGGACGAGTGGTTTGTTGTTTCCAACAGGCGATTTGCTACACAAATTAATTCCGAACTGCTCGACAAAGTGTTGGCTGATGCTCAGTCTGACATCGTAGCAGTTAATGTATCGCCTCAATTGCAGGCTGGTCAGGAAAAGGTGCTGACTAATTCGCAGGGCAAACTTGTTGGATTTCGGCGTTTCTACAATGATTTAACCCAACCTGCGCCGATTCCTGACGATTGGCCACACTACCTTTTTATAAAAACTAACGTTCTCAACAAGCTTTTAGTTGATGACGCTTTACCTCTATCTTTTACTGAGTTCATCAATAACTGTTTTTCAAATTCACTGACGGTGCGTAGTCTTAATATCGGGGGCACTGTTTGGGATTTAGAAACTGAGAGGGGTTTGCTTGATTTTCTTGCAACCAGGCTTAACGTTTCGATACAAAATCATCACAATTCAAACAATAAATATCAGCAAGAAATTCTGAACAGAGAAGGCGTCAGAATATCTCCCAGCGCAAAAATAGTTGGCAAAGTATTGTTTGGGCAAAACGTGAGTATCGGCCGAAATGCAATTATAGTAGGCCCAGCTATCATAGGTAATGATGTTAAAATTGCCCAGGGTGCAGTTATCAGGGCATCGATTGTCGGGTATGGTGTTTCAGTACCACAGAATAGTGTCGTCCAGAGCCGTGTGCTTATTAGTGAGCAGCAACTCCAGAAACAGACTAAACGAGCAAAAATTAATTGTATGCCGGTAACTCCGAATGGGGAGGCAACCCACCGAAATTGCTGTGCAAACAATTTCCGCATTTGGCCGAGATTTTCTTATGCCGGATGCTTCAAGAGAATAGCCGATATTGTCGCATCTGTAATTATTCTGAGTCTATTCGCACCTATTTTGTTAATAATTGCCCTTGTTATAAAACTAACCTCTCGTGGGCCAGTATTCTTCAGAGACCTTCGACAGGGACTACATGGCAAAGCATTCAACTGTCTGAAGTTTAGGACCATGCTCGTTGGTGCTGACAAGATACAAGATAAATTAAGAGTTTTAAATCAGACCGATGGCCCACAATTCAAGATGGCCGATGACCCGCGAATTAGCGCCGTCGGCAGATTCTTACGAGACACGTATATCGATGAAATACCTCAATTCTTTAATGTTCTGTTCGGTCAAATGAGTGTCGTCGGCCCAAGACCTTCTCCCGAATCGGAGAATACGTTGTGCCCATCTTGGCGGGATGCACGACTGTTGGTACGGCCAGGTATTACGGGGCTCTGGCAGGTCTGTAGAACCCGCCAACCAATGAAAGACTTTCAAGAATGGATACATTACGACACCAAATATGTCAGGGACCTGTCATTAAGGATGGATTTATGGATATGTTTGCAAACTACCAAGAAACTAATTAAGAATTTCATAGGCCAGTTCTAAAAATAATGGAATATGGATAAGAAGGGGTAATTAAATGAAAAGAAGATACTTTAACTGGAAATTGGCGATTGTTCTGGTAATCGGCCTATTTGTTTTGGGCATAACAGCCTTCGGATTGCGCAAATGGCAGCGAGGTCGTATGGCTTACGGAGCTCTTGATAAAGGCAATGAAGCATACGACAAATGCCTGTGGGAAGAGGCAGCAAAAAATCTTGGCCGTTATCTTGCTGTTGCGCAGGATGACGTGCCGGTATTGTTTAAATACGCCGATGCGCAGCTTAATATCAGACCTCTGAAGAATGGCAATGTTCAGCAAGCCGTAGCAGCTTATCGAACCATCCTGAGGACAGACAAAAGCAACGCTGAAGCTGCTTTAAAGCTCGTTGAAATATATTTACAAATGGGTATGCCAGGTGAGGCTGAGTTGATTGCCGGTCGAGCGATTGAAACGGACCAATCACCGGAACTGCGAAGAATGTTAGCAGTTGCTCTTATCCACCAGCGAAAATTCAAGGAAGCGGAAGAAGAATTAAAAAGCATCGTGAAAGAGCATCCCGAGCAAGTATTGGCTTACGATATATTGGGCCAGATAACTGAGCAGCGACCTGATGAATTTTTGCGAGCTCCTCAAACCTGGTTTGATGAGGCTGTGGAAAACAATTCGTCTTCGGCTTTGGCTTATATAATCCGCGCTGGATTCCACTTAAGAAGCGATGACAAGGTCAAAGCTTTAGCCGATTTGGAACAAGCTGAAAATTGCGATTTATCTGATGCTGTCGTACGGCTGCGCCTTGTGAAGGAGCTTATCAGTGCAAATATCCTGGAAAAAGTAGAAGGGCACCTTACCGCTGTGCAGAATGTTGAGCCAACAAATCAAATGCTTTGGCAAATATGGGCTCAGTTCGCACTGAAACAGGACTCGAAAACAGAGATACTAAAAATAGCTGAAGACGGATTAAAAGAGCTGGCTTCTCAACCCTGGAATTTTATGCCTATCGCAGCAGAGCTATATATTCGATGCGATGAGCTTGACCGTGCCACCGATTGCATTTCCAAGCTGCGAGAAAAGGATATTGCCCCTGCGACATCTGCTTTTCTGGAGGGCCTTGTAGCGGACAAAAAAGGCCGTAGTTACGAGGCGATTAAATGCTGGGACCAGGCAATACAGATGGGAGGTGACCTTGGCAGAATCCGATTAGCACTGGCTGTTACACTATCGCGATTAGGTGACAGCCAATCAGCCATCAAAGAATTACGCACGCTTGTTTCCGAGCGACCGAATCTCTTTATCGCACACATAAAGCTTGCCAGAATGCTTAGTGAAACCGGAAATTGGGCCGAGGCAGCGGGACAGGCCCGCGTGGCCAAGCAAATTTCTCCGAACAGTTTCGAAGCAGTTTTACTGTATATCCAGGCCCAAATACGGTTGCTTGCAGACAACCGAACAGACAAAGACTCCTCATTGTGGAAGGATATAGACAATCAATTGGCTAAGTTGGAAGTTGCTGCTAATGGTGCCTTTGAAGTTAAACTTTTAAGGTTTCAGCTTGCAATGCAACGAGATAATCTCACAGATGCTGAAACGCTGGTTGATGAATTGAAGGAGGCTCGTCCCTCGCAATTAAAAGTTGCTATGGCTGAAGTTGAGTTGCTTGCTGCTAAGGAAAGAGAAGATGAAGCGGTGTTAATGTTGAACAAAACAATAGAGGACTTTCCTCAGGACCCTAAGCCGGCTGAGTATTTGTCAATTTTGTTAGCTCGCCAGGATGAGCGTGAAAACTGTGTTGGTGTTATTAAGGACGCGTTGGCACGTGTCGAACAATCCCTTATCCAACGAAAATTATGCTTGCTGCTTGCCGACTTTTACAGCTGGTGGGGCCAGCAGGAAAACAAATATGAGTTGCTTAATAGGTTTGCAAAGAAGCTGCCAAATGATGTTCTTATTAAACGGCGACTTTTAAGCTGCGAACAGGTTGTCAGAGACCTCGAAAGGGCCCAACAGCTTGTGAATGATATTAAATCTCTCGAAGGCGAAAATGGCTGGCAATGGCGATATGAGCAGGCAAAAATTTGGTCCGCACAGGGTGATTTCAAAGACCGGTATCCACAAACTATTTCACTTCTTAAAGAAAATTTGCTTGCCAATCCGGATGACCAGACAAGCCGAACGCTTTTAGCTCACAGCTATGAACGAGCCAGCCAGTTGCAGCTTGCGATTTCAACCTATAGCGAGGCTTTGAATCGCTCGCCCAGGGATATTCGCATAATCGTTCCTGCGGTTGCTGCTCTATACAGGGCAAATGAATATGACCGTGCAGACGAGATTCTACGCAGGGCAGCTAACGAAAAACTCTTCCACCCTGAGTTAAAAAAACTGGAATTGCAAAGCTATCTCAAACGCGGCGAATTGAGTTCAGCCAGCGATATTTTGGAGGACTTGTTAGCTAATGACCCCAACAATCGGCCTGTCTGCCTATCTCTTGCACTACTTAAGATACGACAAAACCGCTTTACTGAAGCAGACGAGCTTTTGAATAAGTTGGAACTTCAGGACCCAGATTCACTACAGGTAAAGGTTGCACAAATTGAATTGAACATTCGACAAAGTAAATCTTCCGAGGCGATATCTCTTTGTGACCAAATAGTAAACAAGTTTAACAATGCTTCAGCTTATATTCTTCGCGCCAGGACACTTACTTCTCTTGGCCAAGCCGAGAAAGCAAAAGAGGATTTCGAACATGCTACCGCTATAGAACCCAATAATGCCGGAGCCTGGACAGCCAAAAGCGATTTTTATCGTTCCATTGGCCAACCCGACAAAGCAATCGACAGTGTCCAGAAAGCAATGTCTTTAGAGCCCAATAATCTCAGAATTGAAAGCCGGGCAGTTTCACTTTTCTTGGCATCTGCTAACCGCGACATAGTACGCGAAGGCAAGGATATTCTTGATAAATCCCTGAGAGCGAATCCCAAGGATGCTGAATTACGCTTTTATAAAGCACGTTCACTACTTGCCGAAGGAACAGCGCCATCTATCGAACAGGCGACAGACATTCTCGAAAAGATAAGCGAAGACCAGCCTGATACCAGGGATGTGTGGGTGCTTTTGGCTGAAATCGCCCTCAGGCAAGGGCAGCCAACCAAAGCTATGGATATTACTTTGCGGGGCCTTGTCCATCGGCCTAACGACGAATCCTTGCTTTTGCTAAAGGCACGGTCGGAGGCGGCGAGGTCGCCCGTCCTGGCAATACCAACTCTGAAAGCGCTCAGAGAACTTGAGCCGGGTGACGTTGATGTTGCGATATATTTGGCTAATACATACATAGATGCAGGTGAGTCTGAAAAAGCCGTAAATCTACTCAAAACACAATTAACATATAATAATAGTCCGGATGAGCGGCGAAAAGTAAGCATCGCACTTGCCACAGCATTACATAAGAATGGCAACAAGGCAGAAGCCCAAACAGCATTCGACTCGCTATATCAATCCGCCCCGGATGACCCAGGCCCTTTGTTAGCGCAAGTCCTGCTGCTCAAGGATGACCGGCTCTGGAACCAGCTAAGCCAGATAGTTTTACAGTGGTATCAAAACCACCCAAAGGATACTCACACACCCATAACTGTTGCCGGAGACCTGGTGGCAACTGAAAACAGCCAGGCTAAAGAAACAGCTGAAGACATCCTTAGGATGATATTGGAAAATGATTCTGATTGTACCGAGGCTATGAGTGTATTCGCTATGCTGCTACAGATTACCGGCCGCTTCGCAGAATCAGCGACAGTTTATCAGCGACTTCTTACCCTTCAACCTGATAATTTAATCGCCATGAATAATCTGGCCTGGATATTGTGCGAAGAGCAGGGAAAGTATCAACAAGCCCTTGAACTTACCCAACGCGGCTTGAGAATCGCTCCCGACTATATTGACCTTATCGATACCCGTGGCGTCGTATATTACAGACTCGGTCAATATGACAAAGCAATTGCCGATTTCAACAAATGTTTGAGATTGTATCCCAATGGAACACCGTCAGCAGTAGCTTCATACTTACATATAGGAAGTGCCTTGGCGAAGCTTGGCCAGAAAGATGAAGCTGTAGAAAGCTTGGAAAAATCATTGGATTTGAATAATAAA
>CAZZHL010000143.1:0-6324 GCA_964653945.1 uncultured Pirellulales bacterium | reverse complement strand
TCGAAGAGATAAAAGAGACACATGTCATAAGGTATCTCTTCCCTCAGGAAATAAAGTATTATCTTGAACGGGCTGGTTTTGAAGTATTGAAAATTTGTCCGTTCCCTAATCTTGATGGTTTGGTAGATGAGAACATTTGGAATATAGCCGTAATATCAAGAGCAACAGGATAGGAAACAGGGCCAGCGTTGAAATCCTTTACGAAAAAAAGAGAATATATTTTTTTGTAATACCCCAAATATGAAGCAAAGAGACTTGTTTATAATACTGATTTTACTTCTTCTGTGTCTCAACTTTCGTCTAATCAATTTCGTTGGCACAGGAGTTAATGATGATATTGCTTATATTCAAAATGCACGGGTTTTGGCATTAGGGAAAAGCCCAATTAGTTCCGGTTTTAATCAGCCTGGTTTTCGCTTAGCTATGGTGGCACCTCTTGCATTATTATACAAGGTATTTGGACTTAATGATGCAGCTTTTTCTTCTTATCCATTAATCTGTTCACTTATTACCTGTTTGTTAATTTACTTAACGGCAGCTCGACTATGGGGAACTGGTGCTGCAATAGTTGCTTCGTTACTTTGGATTGCATATCCTCTGCAGATTGTTTTCGATACCCAGCTTTCTCCCTCAAACCAACATGCAACTTGTGTAGCAGCGGCTTTATTTCTTTATTTTTATTCTACTACTGATAGAACCTCTTCATCTCCTTCGACCTTGCTCCCGTCTCGCCCTCGGCGAGCCGAGGCGGACAGGACAGGCATTTCAAGGTTTAATTTTTTATCAAAATTGAGAGAACCGGTATTATTAATACTCTGCGGCGTATTTCTTGGACTTGGATGGTGGATAAATGAATTATTTGTAACTTTTATACTTGTAGTTCTACCTTTTCTCTTTCTGATTCGGCCGAGAATTAAACATCTATTGTGGATAATAATAGGATTTCTATTTATAATATTTTTAGAATTATTAATAGTTAAAATATCGACTGGTTCGTGGCTTACAAGATTTAACTGCATACTTAAAACAGAAGCGATTATTCAGAGTAATATAGATTATGAGTATTTGCCGAGGACCCTTTTTAAAGTTTGGAACATGAATCCTCTTTATGATGAGAGTCATTTTGGAATAATCTGGTATTTATTTATTATAGTATCGATTGTAGCATTATTACTGAAGAGAAAGCTCCCACTGGCCTTAGCTTTAGGTTGCTGGCTTTGGTTAGCTTATCTTCAATGGGGCATTCAAGACCCGGATGGTACGCCTATTGCCAGATATATTCGTTACATCTCTATGATTGTTCCAATTCAATGCTTAGTCTTTGGAGCAATACTTGGACACCTTCTGAAATTCTCAAGGAAATTAAAACCGGTTTTAATATTTTTATTTGTTCTTCTGCTTATACATCTATCCTGGCTTGGGACAAAGGCGGTAAATACGGTTAAAATACGCACTGAGGATTTTAAAGAAATTGCTAAATATCTCGTGAATTTAAAATTAAAAAACGATGATATAATATACACAGATTATTATGCTTCAACTTTTGTTAAACTTTATTCAAAAGGAAGTTTAAACATTCAAATGGTAGATCAACTTAAATGGATGACTAATCCACCACGAAAAGGATATATTGTTAAAGATAGTTCACGAGTCCTTTTTGAGTTACCAGAATATCCCAAACAATTACCTCAATGGTATACAGCCCCTCCCCTATCTAATTGGCAGTTACTTCATACAGTCCGTGGCAAAGAGGTTGGGGTATATAAAACATTTGACCCTAAAATTTATAGGATATTACCTTGATACCGAACTTTTGCAATTTTAAGGTAAAGCTGATTGGGCCTTAATATGCTGAGCAGACTTGCGTTAAGTGAAAAAATAAATGATTAAAAGATTAATATATATTTTAAGACATTTTTTAAACCATTCTTTTATAAGATTTGCTCTTGTAGGTTTTTTAGGAATGATTACAAATCTTATTATTTTTTTTATTTTTGTTGATATTTTAAAGTTCTGGGCAAACGTAATCGCTGTTATGGCCTTTTTGTTGGCTGGTATACAAAATTATATTTTACATCATAAATGGACTTTTAATAAAACCACATGTGGCGAGAAAATCTCTTTTCATAGCTGGATTAAATTTAATATGACTACATTAGTCGGACTTGGAGTCAATCTTATAGTATTAAATATAGTATTATACTTTTTTACTGTTCCTTATAAAGTGATTGCGCAGTGTTGCGGGGTTGGTAGTGGAACAATATTAAACTATTTAGGGTCAAAATATTTTGTTTTTAATAAAAATAAATTCGGAAATAAAGAAAAAGAGTCTGTTAAAAAGTTTTAAGCTCGATGGGGTCATTTTTTATTTATTTTTCGAATAGTATCGCAAATAAGGTCAATCTGCTCCTTCTTAAGACCGGAGGCGGAAGGAAGATATAATCCTTTTTGAGATATTTCGTCGGTAACAGGATACTCTCCCGAGCAATCACAGCCAAAATTCTCCAGGGATTTTTGTCTGTGCATCGAGACAAAAAATGGACGCGTACCAATACCTTCTTCTTTCAGGGCTTGCATTAATTGGTCACGATTTAATTTAAAACCATCTTCTATCAAAATAGAATACATCCAGTAAGAATTGAGTGCCCATTCCTTTTCACAGGGCAAAGTAATGCCATTAACATCTTTTAATCTTTCATTATACAGTTTTGCATGCTCTCTTCTTAACTTAACATAAGTATCAATTTTTTCTAATTGAGCTACTAAAAGAGCTGCATGAACATTAGTCATCCTGTAGTTAAAGCCGATATCATCGTGTGAAAAAACTCTTGGTTTATCCAGCGGGAAGCAGAGATTTTTAAAATATCGACAATTATCATAAAATTTTTGATTATCAGTAACAACGATACCACCTTCGCCGCAGGTTATCATTTTGTTGGCGAAAAAGCTAAAACATGCAATATCACCCAGAGAGCCGCATTTTTCCCCTTTATATAAAGACCCCATGCCCTCGGCAGCATCTTCAATAATAAGAAGATTATGTTTTTTTGCAATTTTCAGGATAGGGTCCATATTGCAGGGGTGACCGTAAATATGTACCACCATAATCGCTTTTGTTTTAGGCGTAATTTTTTCTTCGATTAAATCGGGATTTATATTCCAGGTCTCCCTGTCACAATCTACAAATACAGGTTTTGCGCCGCAAAAACAGACGGAAAACGCACTGGCAATCATGGTGAATGCAGGAATAATGACCTCATCACCTTCACCTACTCCAATGGCTCTTAAAGCGAGATGCAGGGCGGTAGTGCCGCTTATTGTTAGTGTCCCGTAATTTACGCCGATATATTCAGGGAATTTTTGTTCAAAATCTTTTATATATTTACCGCCTGAAGAAATCCATGTTGAGATGATAGCTTCTTTTACATATTCTAACTCATTACCACCTAAGAAAGGTTCACATACAGGTATCATTTTTGCTCTCCTTTTGAATTTTGAGGTAAAATCCTGTAAATTTTAGGGTCAAACTCTCCATAAGTCTCGACCTTTTTCCCACGAACTGTATGAATTAACGGCCAATGAGCCGGGGGGGACAAGCTCCACGCCGGCATTCTTTCGCGATATTCCGGTAACAATATAGTATACCATGAACCATCTTTAACAAGTATTCCTTTTTCCGGGGGGTAGGGTTCCGGGAAATAATTTACTATGCGAATTCTTAAGCTGTTTTTGGAATAAAGTTCGATAAAATTTCTGGTTAGAGTATCTGTATATATTACATCACCATCCCTTAAATTCATGAGAAATTTAGTAATTTCTTTAAAATCCTCGGTGTGTATTTTTGCCGTATTTACTGCCTTTGTCCCGAGCCAGGACAGATGTATAAGCAGAAGAACAAATAAAAATATTAAAACCGGTTTTAATTTCTTTGAGAATTTAATAAGATGCCCAAGTATTGCTCCAAAAACCAGGCATTGAATAGGAACAATCATAGAGATATAACGGATATATCTGGCAATGGGTGCACCCTCCGGCGATTGAACTCCCCATTGGAAATAAGCCAGCCAAAGCCAGCAGCCTAATGCCAGGGCCAGGGAAACCTTTTTCTTCAGTAATAATGCCAGAATCGTTACTACAATAAATAAATACCAGATTATTCCAAAATGACCTTCATCGTGAAGAGGAATTGTATTCCATATCTTAAAAAGGGTTCTTGGTAGATACCCATAACTTGTCTCACTCTTAACAACCGCTTCTGTCCGAAGGATGCTGTCAAACCTTGCAAGCCATGAACCACACGAGATTTTTACTATTAATAATTCTAAGAATATAATAAATAAAAATCCTGCTATTATCCACGATAAGTGTTTAATTTTAGGCCGTACAAGAAAAAGGAAAGGTATAACTACGATTATAAAGGTTACAAATATTTCATTTACCCACCATGCAAGTCCGAAGAATACGCCACAGAGTATTAATAATACCGGTTCCCTCAATTTTGATAAATAATTAAACCTTGAAATACTTGAAGAAGTTTTACCAGTGGTAGCATAAAAATAAAGCAATAGTACCGCTGCTACGCAAGTTGCCTGTTGATTTGAAGGAGAAAGCTGCGTATCGAAAACGAGCTGCAGCGGATATGCAATCCACAGTAAGCAAGCGAATATTGCAGCACCTCTCCCCCATAGTCGGACAGCTGTCAGGTAAATTAAAACGCATGTAATAAGTGAGCAGATTAATGGATAAAGGGAAAACCCTAGCTCATTATATCCAAATGCCTTGTATAATAGCGTAAGAGGGGCTACCATGCCTAAGCGGAAACCAAGCTGATTAAAACCAGAGGCAAGTGGGTTATGCCCTGATGCTAAATTCCTTGCATCTTGAATATAAGCAATATCATCATTAGTTCCTATACCAACAAAATTGATTAGACGAAAGTTGAGACACAGAAGAAGTAAAATCAGTATTATAAACAAGTCTCTTTGTTTCATATTTGGGTATTACTAAAATATATCCCCCTTTTCTCGTCTTCCTTTATTTTTGTATGATAGGCCATTTTGGCCTTAAATAGGTCATCATTTTGCGCAAAAATAGCGTCATTTTGCGCAATTTGTCCTTGCAGATGCCACAGAGATATCGTAAGAATAAATTATGCCGAAGATTCTCAAAATCGTACTGCTCATCGAAAGGTCAAGGGCCTTCGACAGGGAGATGCTTCAGGGCATCGTCCAGTACGCTAATCTTCACGGGCCATGGATGTTTTACATAGAACCGGAAGCCTACAGAAATAACAGAGAGCAAACATACAAGTGGATAAAAGGATTGAATGCCGATGGGATTATAGCTCATATCTGGGAGGCCGATATCGTTAAGATGATTACCAAATTGGGGCTTCCTGCAGTTATTAATGGTAAGGCAAAGCCAACTTTGAAGACATTTGCTAGAGTAGCTGACCAGATGGCGATTGGCCGCATGGCTTCTAGATATTTTCTGGAACGAGGATTCAAGCATTTTGCTTACTGCGGCTTTGATGATATGATATGGTCTCAGCACCGGGGTAAGTATTTCAGTAAGGTAGTAGCCGAGTCCGGCTTTGAGACGCATTTCTACCGGCAGCCTAAGGCAAAGCACTTACGTACCACGGCCAAGGAACAAAAAAACATTGCCAAATGGCTCAGCGCACTGCCGAAGCCTGTAGCCGTAATGACCTGTAATGACGACCGTAGCGTGGATGTTTTGGTAGCCTGCAAGATCGCAAATATCGAGGTGCCGAGGGAAGTGGCAATCCTGGGTGTGGATGATGATGGATTAGTCTGTGAGCTATCCCATCCTCAGTTATCAAGCATAGCCCTGAGTATCAAAAGAGTCGGGTACGAAACTGCAAAACTCTTGGATAAGCTGTTGAAGGGACGAAAATTAGCAGAAAATGAAAAAGAAGTGCATATCTTTCCTCTGCACGTTGTAACCAGACAATCAACAGACATTATGGCGATAGAAGACCAGCAGGTCGAAGAGGCGGTTAACTTTATTCGCGAGCATTCCAGAAAGATACTCCAGGTCAACGATGTTGCGCGGGCTGTCGGTCTGTCCCGCCGGGCTTTGGAGCAGCGTTTCCGCAGAGCACTTGCGCGCTCAGTGCATGAAGAGATCAAATACAACCGCGTTAATCAGATGGCTAATATGCTAATCGGCACAAATTTACCACTATCCCAAATCGCAAGGTTGTTGGGATATCCAAATGCAAGTAATATATCCCGCTATTTCAAGCAACAGAGGGGAATTAGCCCATCGGACTACCGCAAGAAAGTCGGGCCCAAATAGGCC
>CAZZHL010000142.1:0-6357 GCA_964653945.1 uncultured Pirellulales bacterium | reverse complement strand
AGCGGACGAACTCGTTCGAGCCGCGGGGTATAATCAGGTCGATATATTCATCGAGGGCCAGCATCTCAGCGACATCCTGCCGGGTCTCTAACAGCTGGAGCCATCCTTTGGGTATTCCCGCTTTTCCTGCCTCAGCGGAGTCCTTTGACGAAGCCGGGTCGCTGGATTCGGATATAACTTCGGCCAAAATCCTGTTCGTATTGGCTGCTTCGCTTCCGCCTTTTAGCATGACTGCATTTCCGCTCTTTAGGCACAGTGTTGAGATTTGTACAAGCGCATCAGGCCGAGACTCGAATATAATCCCGATAACGCCGATTGGGCAGGTAACTTTATAAAGTTCCAGGTTCTTATCGAGCTCGGTAGCCGCGAGCGTCTTTCCCACAGGGTCAGCGAGCTTAATCAAGCTCTCGATACCGGCAACAACGTCAGCGATTTTATTTTCATCGAACTTCAGCCGTTTCAATAACGGCGCGGAGAGCTTGTTCTTTTCCGCCTCTACAAGGTCTTTCTTGTTGGCTGAGATGATTTTGCCGCTATTTTGTTTCAGCGCTTTGGCAATCTCAGCCAGTGCGTTATTTTTCACATTCCTCTTGACCGCCGCCAATTGAATTGAAGCGGCTTTTGCTATTTTTGCTGTTTCCGCAATATCCATGGTTATGTCCCCTATTATTATTTTCTGTACAGTATACTATACAAATATTGCATTTACCACCCAAGCTGTAAAATCTCGAAAAATATCCTTGACAGCACGAGCCGAATACTATAAGATTCAATTGGATTTTTACGTGATGTACAGGTTTTTAATCTTCGGCAAATTTTCTTTCCCGCTCCGTCTCGGTGAGCCCTCGCCGAGACGAGTACGAACCGTCATTTCGACCGAAGTGAAACCGCCTTTGGCGGTTGAATGAAGTGGAGAAATCTGTTTTTTATAGATTCCTCGACTCCGTGCCCCGGTTTCTCGTGGCACTATGCTCGGAATGACATTCTGAAGCCTGATTGCAAAAAACTGATACACGGCGTTAGATTTTTATAAGGAGGAGGCATATGCTAAATCAACAATTTGTATGTTTTGTATTAGTGATATTGTTGGCCCAGCCAGTGTCAGATGCCCTTGGTATCCATACAATAGAAAAGGAAATCTGCACTGACCTCAATAGTCAAATCAATCCGGATTATACTATGATATTCATTGTCTGGCAGGATAACCGCAACGGCGACTGGGACATTTACGCCTATGACATGGACAAGCAAACCGAATATGCTATCTGCACCGCAGAGGGTAATCAGACCAACCCGACTATAGAATACGGGCTTTCTATAGATGACCTGATAATAGCCTGGCAGGATGACCGTAATGGAAATAATGATATCTATGGATACAAAATTCCTCGCGGCGAGTTAGCCCTCGAATTAGGTTCGGAGATTGCAATATGTACCGACCCCTGTGACCAGCAGAATCCTGCTGCTTGGGGCTCGTATGTTTGCTGGCAGGATAACCGCAACGGCGACTGGGATATTTACGGCAAAATCTACGAGCACGGTGAAGAACCAAACGATTTAATTATTTGTGACAGAGAAGGGGACCAGGTCAATGCAAACATCTGCCATTGTATGGGCATATTATTCATCTGGCAGGATAATCGCAACGGCAACTGGGACATTTACGGCTGCCATCTGGAAGACCAGAATGAATTGACTATTTGTACGGAAGACGGGAACCAGGTTAATCCTTCAGGCGGCCCTTATGGGTTTTCCTGGCAGGATGATAGAAATGGAAACAACGATATTTATGCCTCTTTTTGTACGTATGTTTTCTGCTCTGAACGTTTCGATGTCGATGTTTGTACTGATTCCAACAGTCAAATGTACCCATCCAACCGGCAGGAAATTGTTGCCTGGCAGGACAATCGCAACGGTGACTGGGACATCTACGGCTACAAAATGCTTAACTATTACACAGGAACCGAATTTGTCATTTCGGCTGGTGCCGGAGACCAGATTAAACCAGTGACAGATTATTATAATTGGCTGGTTTGGCAGGATAATCGTAATGGTAACGATGATATATATGCAGGGTATCTTTGTCTATCGGGAAACGACGACTGCAATGAGTGTGCTATAGAACTTTTTAATGACCAGCCTTATTTCGGTTCCACAGAAGGAATGAACCCTACTTATTGGGACCACGATGAGCCGCCAATAACAAGCAGCTGCGGCTTCAATGATTTCATAGATGTCTGGCATGTTTACAAACCTGTTACCGGCGGGCCAATAACCATTACGACTGAGGGCAGTGCTATCGATACCATTTTGTCGGCTTTCAATTCCTGCTACGAAGATTCGCCTTCTGCGCCTGATACTCAACAAGAACCTATAGAATTGGCCTGCAATGATGATTACTGCCTGGAAAATGTAGGCTCAAAGGTTACCCTTGATGCGGTCGGGGGCAAAAGCTACTACATCCGTGTTTCCGGCTTTAACGACCAGAGCGGCGATTATAAGATAGTCGTTAAGAGAGGTGCCGCTACAGACCCAATCAAAAGCGATTTGAACGGCGATGGCAAGGTGAACTGGTCTGACTTTGCGATATTTGCCTCCGAATGGCTAATGCCCGACTCACAGTAGCAATTGTTGTCTCCGGCCTAATGGCCCCGGCATGCTCAACTCAAACAGCACTTTCACATCCGTTTTAACCGCCGCCAATCGTATTGACGCGGCCTTGGCTATTTGTGCTGTTCCTGAAATACCCATTTTGGATTTATTATTTTCTATTTACTATTGACGATTTTAGGTTCGACAAGCTCACCATCTATTGGTAAAATAATAAATAATAAATAGTCAATGATAATTGCGGGTGTAGCTTAGTGGTAAAGCTCCAGCCTTCCAAGCTGGTCACGCGGGTTCGATTCCCGCCACCCGCTTTTTTGATTTTTCAGACACAGATTGACACGGTTTTTTGTCAGCTTAGCGTCCTCGGCAAATTCTACTCCCAAAGCGAGCTTTGTCATAGAATATTGCCTTCGTCCACAAAGTCAGGCAAGCTGACTTACCTTTAAGCTGACTGGATTTTGGGGGGAATTCTGTTGAAAAATTGGGCTATCGGTGATATGATATAAAGGTGAGATGTTAATGACTGAACATCGTTATTACCGAACCAGTCCTGCTTTGTGCGAGCTACGAAGGATAAAACGATAGCTTATCTCTAACATTATGAGGATAAATAGAAGTGGAGGCTAATAATGGGTTTTTTCAAAAAAATAGAAGAAACGCTTTGGACGGGAAAAATCATTAAAGATTATGGGGTGATTGATGAAAAACAGATGGGAATCGTAAAACCTAAACATCGTGTTATGTTAACCGAGAAAAACGGAGAGAAGAATATAATAATCAAGGAAAGTATAGTGGCTGGTATTAGTGCATATGTTAAATATTTCAGGCTTGATAAACCAAGTGCCCAGAATTTGAAAGACGCAGTAGAAGATGCTTTAAAGTCAATGTGAAAGTTTTATAAAGACAGTAAAATGAAATCAATAGTTCTTATCCTCGCAGTAAGCGTGCTTGCCAGCGGATGTGCGCAAAACGTTGTCTGCCCTACTGTAGCACCAGAGCCAAGCCCGCAGGCTGAGCCAATTTCCAGTGGCGTGCGGCCAAAAGCAGATGATATTATCGAGTTCAAGGCCGACCCGATTCCCGTAAGAACTCATTTCAAGGACTTCAAGGTCGAAAGGAAAGAACTCGAAGATATCCTGCGCGCATGGTACCAAGTCTCGCAAGAACACTGGTTACATGGCTACAGCCACGTCGCGCTCGAGGATAGAACAGGAACAATCAAACTGAAAGAAGGTACCGGCATCAGTTGGATGGTTCGACCGGGCGGCCTTGCTGAGCTTATCTTTCAAGACGGAACAGTATTGTATCTTGCCAGGGAACTGACGCCGTGGGAAAAAGACACCGAACTAACGGTGGAGCTCGACGGCTGTGTGGCACCGGACAAAAGAGAACTGCAACTGGTATGCTCGATGACACGAACCGAGTTTGCCGTTGAAGAAAAGCTTCCTCCACCGAAGGTAACTATCCGCAACAACACAAATGCAGATGTTGATATCATTGGCCCCACGATTACCGTCATTGTGTGTACCCTTGTACAACCGGACAAGACCATAGTCCCTATGTGCATTGCTATGCCGACCGGCCGTGACCCGCGACAGATGCCACCACGGAAGCTGAAGGCCAGAACGGCAATAGAATTAACAGCCGCAGGGATTTGGTATTATGAAGAGACAAGCGGATTCGAACCCTACGTTTTCCAGAAGGAAGGAGCCTACGAATTTAAGTGTAAGTACGAAGAACTGAATTCCAATACAATCACAATTACTGTGAGAAAAAACGCCGAACCAGCGGCCCGGAAGGCGGAGCATCTAAAGAAATTCTAATTGAAAAGAGAGATGGAAAGTGGGTAGTTGCAAACAATGATGGAATGTGGAGTATAAAATAAAAGCACCTGACCGCTCGCTCCACGAGAATGCCGTTATACAAAAAGAATGTAAGCAATTATCATTTGATATTTTGGACTTGAAAATAAGGAGATACGGAAAATGGGAATTTTAGAAGATATGGACCAGCGAGCGAAAAAGTTAGGTATTATAGATATCAAACTGGCTCAAATGGCTGCAGCGTTTTCCGGCCTTGTAATAGCCAAACTGATACCTCAAATAATGGATTTGAGCATCTGGTGGTTCGTAGGGTTATTAGTAATATGTGCAATAAAGCCATTTTATGAGTTTTGGAAATAACAGAAAGAAACCCCCACCACGTAGGGTGGGGGCTAAATAGAAAGAGATGACACCAATGAATTTCGGGGTAACGCGGAAGAAGCAGGAAGAACTTGAGGCAAGAATGTCGGCGCTGGGACTGCGTGAAGCGGACATAGAAGAAAAATATATTCGTTCATCAGGACCTGGCGGACAAAACGTAAATAAAACCGCCAGCTGCGTTTATCTGAAACACATCCAGAGCGGCCTGGAAGTCAAGATGCAGCGGGAACGGTCGCAGGGGCTGAATCGGTATTATGCACGAAAGCGATTGTGTGAGCTGGTCGAACAGGAGAAATTGGGCTCCAAGAGTCCTGCGGCATTAAAGGCCGAGAAGATTCGCAAACAGAAACAGCGCCGCAAACGCCGAAGCAAAACAAAGAGCAAGTTTTAATATATTTCACAAATTGAGCGTGGTTTTTCATTATTCGGTCTCAGTCTAATCACTTCGATTTTGGGGCGTGGTTGACATGGTGAGCGGTGTCATATACAATTAGAGACTACTAAAAACATAAATAAAAAATGTGATTTAAGGAGATAACCGAAATGAGAAGAATCATTATTTTGCTGATATTGTGTTTGACAGTCCATTTCAACAATGGATGTACTGCCCAATCCGCTCAGGATAACAATGAACCGTTACTGCCAGTCTCGACTGAGTCTAAGAAATTTGAAGGGCTTGCGCTGACGCCACCAATGGGATGGAATAGCTGGAATACCTTCGCAATAAATATCAATGAAAAATTGGTCAAAGAAATGGCAGAGGCGCTTATATCCAGCGGGATGCAAGAGGCCGGCTATAAATACATCGTGCTCGATGACGGCTGGGAAACCAAGACCAGAGACCCCAACGGCAATCTCGTACCAGACCCGAGGAAATTCCCCAGCGGTTTGAAGGCCTTAGGCGATTACCTTCACGAAAAAGGATTCAAATTCGGAATCCACAACTGTGCGGGTACAAAGACATGCGCCGGCTATCCAGGCGGACGCGGACATGAGTATCAGGATGCCAGAAGCTATGCTTCGTGGGGCGTAGATTATCTGAAGTACGACTGGTGCGAACACGGCACAGCCAACGCCGAAGAGACTTTCAAGACAATGCGGGACGCTTTATATGCGGCCGGAAGGCCGGTTGTATTCAGTCTTTGTGAATGGGGTAATAACAAACCGTGGCTGTGGGCAAAGGACGTCGGCCACCTATGGAGAACGACCGGTGATATTACCGACTGCTACGACTGCCAGGAAGTGTATAGCACGGGATGGAAGTTTATTCTCGACACCCAGGTAAGCCTGGAAAAATATGCAGGGCCAGACCACTGGAACGACCCTGATATGCTGGAAGTAGGCAACCCGGGCCTGACGCTGGCAGAATCGAGGGCGCATTTCAGCTTATGGTGTATGCTGGCGGCTCCTTTGATGGCTGGAAATGACGTCAGAAAGATGTCAGACGAGGTCCATAATATTCTTACCAACAAAGAAGTTATTGCCATTGACCAGGACCCGTTAGGCAAACAGGGCTATCAGTTTATGATTCAGCCGGGTAAAG
>CAZZHL010000141.1:0-6365 GCA_964653945.1 uncultured Pirellulales bacterium | reverse complement strand
TAAAAACAGATTTCTCCACTTCGGGCTGCTTTGCAGCCCTTCGGTCGAAATGACAATAGCGCAAGTATTAAATACGATTGGTATTATACCAACTTTCCTGTCATTCCTGCGCAAGCAGGAATCCAGCACCTCCAATTCTCCAAATTATCCTGATGTCCTGCTACCTGATGATAACCTGATTTTCTGATTGCCTATTAAGCCCCTCACTCTGCGCCCTCAGCGTTCTCTGCGGTTAAATCATACTGAACGATATCTTAATCGCAGTTTGGGTCGGTGCATTCAAGCCATTGTGATGTAACACGGGCTTCCAGCCCGTGATTTTTCTTACCAGCAAATCTCTGGATTAGACCAGTTGCATTCAAGCCAATTTTCAGCGTTAAGGTCCCCAGCGAGCGGGCTTAAGCACTGTGCATATTTGATTGTGGTGTAATCGCTGTTTGTGCCGAAACCATAGCTTTGGCCTGTCACATGGATATTGCCTGAGCCATCTAATGTAATGGCGCATACCTCATCAATATTATTTCCCGGCCCATTGTAACAAGCGACCCATTCTTCAATAACCCTGCCTGCCTGGGCCGAACCGGCAGTAAAAACCAACAGCCACAACGTTACCAAATAAAAACGTGCTTTCTTTATTAACCGCATTGCTTATCCTCCACCAAATTTTATTAACAAAGGAAGTTCAACAAATATTCCCGATAAAATCAAGGAAAATCAGCCACAAAAAGGCACTAAAAAGATGAAAAATTAGCCACAAAGACATGAAGGCACAAAGAAGAGATATAGTTAAAACTTGGTGTCTTGGTGACTTCGTGGCAGGTTGGTGTGGAATCCGTGTTTACCGCAATGACAACGGCTTACCTAAGATTTCGTAATGCAGAATTGCCCTTCTTAGTGCTTCAGGGTCACTTGCATCCAGCAATGGCTCACCAGGAAAAGTTGCCTCGTCTATTTCTGCAGGAACGGCAGCACGAGCTCGCTTATATTCCGGCAGTTTTTCAACTTCGGGCATAACATCCAGTGACACCGGCTTAAGTGTAACCGGTTCAGGCCGTGCAGTGCCGTAATCCACAGGATGCCTTACGGCAGGCATGGCCAAGTCCGCTTTAGGGCGTTCAGGTTGAGATGTTGGTGTTGCCTCATACACACGACGATATGCAGCTCCGGAAGGGCGAGGTTGACTGTCCTGCTTGCCCTGCGAAGCTCCGTCGTTTGGAGCGAAGCGGGGAGCATGCCTGTCCCGAGCACCGTCGAGGGAGTCGAAGGGCCTGCCTTGCTGCTGACGGTCTTTTTTGCCCTCGAGCTTTTTGGATTTTGCAGATTTAAGAATACCGCCAAGGCCATAAACGACGGCCATTATCACGACGATGAGTATCTGCATCCAGCCCTCGAAGTCGTCATTCCTTGCCCCCAAAACCATCTGTCCCCAAAAATAGACCATAGTGTTTTTATATTTGTATTACGTCTTTTTTACGCAATACACACAACGAAATTATTATCCTATCTTTTCTTTTACGCACTACGCATCACGCACGCCTGTCCTGAGCATAGCCGAAGGAACGCATAACGAAACTATTCTTTTTTCTTCGGCTTAGCAATTGAATCCCGCATTTCGGTATCAGCCATAACATTTTTCATCCGGTAATAATCCATAACGCCGATGTTGCCTTTTATGAAGGCCTCAGCCATAGCCAGAGGTATTTTTGCCTCGTTTTCCACCACCAGTGCCCGCATCTCCTGCTCGCGTGCTACCGCCATTGCACGCCGTTTCTCCGCTTCGGCCTTTGCCCTTTCCAAATCAGCATAGGCCTGGTCCTTCTGGAGTTTGGCGCCTACATTTTCGCCTACATCGATGTCGGCAATATCAATAGATAGAATCTCAAAAGCCGTCCCTGCATCCAGCCCCTTCGACAGAACAGACTTGGAGATACTATCCGGGTTCTCAAGAACACTTTTGTAGCTTATGGCACTGCCGATGGTCGTAACAATGCCTTCACCGACTCGGGCGATTACCGTTTCTTCAGTTGCTCCGCCGACTAAACGCTCGATATTGGCACGGACGGTTACCCGCGCCTTTGCTTTCAACTGGATACCGTCCTGGGCAACGGCATCGATGGTATCCTTGCCCTTCTTCGGGTCGGGGCAGTCAATTACCTTCGGATTGACGCTTGTTTGAACCGCATCGAGGATGTCACGACCGGCTAAATCTATCGCCGTCGCCGTCCGCAGTGATAAATCGATATTCGCCCTGTTGGCAGCGACTAATGCGCGTACCACATTTGGCACCCGACCGCCGGCCAAATAATGGCTCTCCAGGTCCCGAGTGGTCAAAGTCAGCCCCGCCTGGACCGCAATTATCTTGCTCAGCACTATCGTCCTCGTATCGACTTTTCTCAGCCACATCCCGATAAGCTCCGAAAATTTAACATCAGCCCGGGATAATTTCGCCTGGAGCCATAACCTGAAAAACTTCAGAAAAAGCAAAAACAGTACAAAGACTACAAGTACAATTACAATTACAACTGCTACCCCAATAGCCCTTGCAGGATTTTCTGCAGCTAATACAAAATTTGTGCCGTAATCCACAGGATGCCTTATGGCAGGCATGGCTAAGTCCATTAAGTTATACATCTTTTTGCCCTTTCATTAACTTTCTTCTATTACACGAACCGTTAGCTGTGTGCTCTGAACGCGGATAACCTTTACTTTTCGGCCCTTATCAACATAACCGCTTTCAGCCACACATTCGATTCTTTGTCCTGAAAAATCACACATACCAACCGGCCGAAGCGGCGTCATAACCACTCCAGCAACACCAAGCATATTTTTTAATTCAGCTGTATCAGGCACCGCATCGCCCTCTTGTCGTACCGGAGGTGTCAGCGTTACGTTTTTGCCGAATTTTGTTTTAGGAAATATCTTATAAGCGATAATCAAAACCGATGGTATCATTACGATAGCGACACCTATGCCTGCCAAGCCTGCGATGTTGCTGTGATGAAAGAATATTGCTACCCCCCCTATCAAGCATGCCAGTGCGCAGATGCTTATCAGGCCTCCGCTCGGCACGAACACCTCTGCTATTATCAAAGCCGCACAGATAAGATACAAAAAAATAGCTAATACCAGCCACCAACCCATTGCTATGCCCTACCACTTACCAATTCACTAATCCTTCGACTTTGCTCATGCGGTTCGACAGTCCTGAACTCACCGTCGAAGGAATGGCGAGCAGAGTCGAACCATTCTCTAATCAACAATCAACTAATTTTCTTTTTAATCAACTAATCCTCTTTTTTCTCTCTTGCCTTGACTACCACTCTATTGCCGTAAATCTCGATTATCTCTATCTTGGTGCCTTTGTCAAGAAAATCCGCTTCGGCAACCACGTCAACTATCGCATCACCGAATTTTGCCTTTCCAGTGGGCCGCAGCGTCGATATAACTTCGCCAACGTCGCCCACACTCACAACTCTAATTTCACTCTCAGCCGGAGCGGTCATACTAACCTCAAATTCACTGCCTTTCTTTGCAGCCGTTGGCAGAAGAATAAGGCCGCTCATAAACTGAAATTTGGGCAGGTACTTCGTTAAAACCCACGCCAGAATAACAAATCCTAAAAATCCCGATGCCAAACCTACAACCCCCCAACTGAAATCATTCCAAGCAGGCACACTTTCAGGCCAGGGCAGTCTATCCGGCGGATTTTTCACTAACATACCAAACAAGCCCACAAATATGCATAATATCCCTGTAAAACCTGCAATACCAAAGCCGGGTAAAACAAAAATTTCAATCATCAACAGCAATATGCCTACAGCAAATAACGCTACCTCTACCCAGTTCGCCATTCCATGCAGATATTTGCTCCCGATTATTATCGTAAGGCATATAACCGCCACCAATCCCGGCAGCCCGACGCCCGGACTATTGAACTCGATATAAACCCCCAACAAGGCGAGCATAACAAGCACCGCCATAACCGCCGGAGAGTTCAGCCAGCGCACCATTTCTTCCGACCAGCTCGTTTCCAGCACCGTAGTTTGACCTTCAAAGGTTACACCATCCCGCTCGGCCAAGAACTTAAGCACCCCTGCCAAATCGTTAACCTTCGCCCTTGCTACCCCATATTCGACAGCATCGGAAGCAGTCAGCGTCAACAGTTCTTCATCTGTAACAATTAATTCTTTATTATTAAGGTCATATTCGTTTGCATCCTTAGGCATTCGCAAACCTTCAAAAAACTCATACTTATCTGTCTTTAGATTCTTTAGCCTATAGACCTCAATTTGCATTGTTACCATTGCCTTAAGAAGTGCCTCAGGATACTTGTTTGCCTCCGCCGCCCGCACAAACGCCACCCGAGTAAAGCTCTCCACCTTTTCCCGCTCCACGTCCTCCAGCTTACCACCGAGTGCAATAGGAGCGCAGTCCCCTATCGTTGTATTTTCGAGCATTATGATGTCCTGGCAGGAAACACTTATCATAGCGCCGGCCGATATCGCCTCCGTTGTTATATACGCAGCCGTGTGGGCCCTCTTACCAACATCAAGGATGAAATACTTGGCTATATCATCACCGGACTGCAATAGACCGCCGTACGTGCCTATTTCATAAATCAGGTATTCTACACCCTCATCCAGTGCCATTTGAGTTCTGCGTTTTATGGATTTGAACAGCCCATCGTCAATCAGGCCCTTACAGACAATCACCGCTGCTTTGACATTATTAAATTCAGGTATCGGTAAATTAGGCTCCGCAAATTCGGGTATGGCTAAATTAGGTTCCGCCAATTCGGGTATGGCTAAATCAAGTTCATTAGGCTGCGCCAATGAATCCGTCTTCGCCCTCGCTACGCCGGACAGGAATTGAGCACACAAAACAGAAATTGCCAGACAAGCAAATATATACCCACTCTTTCTCATAACCGGAATTTTAACACAGGCAAACCGGTTTGACAATATCTTAATAAATAATTAAAGATGGCCGTGATGCGTGATTATTCATTATAAGATGAATTAAAAAACAGGCCACAGGATAATCCCATGGCCTGTTTTTGTTGTTTGATAAATACAATTTTATGGTTGTGGGGTTCCCTCCAGCCAGTTATTCGCAAAGATTGCAAAGTCACTCCAATCCACAATCCCATCATCGTTTATATCACCACTAAGCTCGCCCTCTGCGTAATATTCAATGTAGCCCAGAGCGTATTTCGATTCAGTAGTTATCTCGCCTGTGCCGAGGTCTTCGTATACTAAAACATCGTGCATTTCGCCTGTCAGGTCCAGTGCAGGATCCAAAAAGTAAACGAATGAACCATCATGCCTTGCTGTAGTTGTCCCTACAGGTTGACTGTCGAATTCGATGTTTAGCGTAGCAAACAAAGGAAAACCTTTACCATAAACTCCTAAACCAAGATCGCCATCAGGTACACCAAAAGATATATCCGGGCATAACTGCGGATTAGGAATGTCAAAGGTGAATATCTCGGAAAAGTCTGTAATTTCGCATAAACCATATTGTTGATCCAAAGCTAATGCAAAGACCGTCATATCAACAGGATTGATTTGGGCAAGGTTCGGACAAATCAGAGAGGTGTCAGCCGTGACAGCCAGTTGGAATCCCATAGTTCTGTAACTATTTATCTCCATCATGACAATCGGCAAAATAACAGGTTCTTCAAGTGTAACATATTGAGGGTCCTGGAAATTCTCGTAGTGAGCGGCAGTAGTGACAATCGGCCCGGCGCCGTGGATTTCCATAACAACCTGACTTTCAAATATGCCGTTGCTGTCCGCGTCTATATCTATAATGTAAGTAACATCAAAGAAAGAGTCCGGCGGAATTTCATCCCTGAGCCTTACCAGGATAGCCGTCTGGCTATTGGGTTGGCCGATATCTTCTCCTATGACTGTAACTTTGACTATATCGGCATAGCCGTAATTCGGCTGGCATGCATCACAGGTACTTCCGAACGAATCGTAATATCCGTCAAAATAATCGGCATAAGCATCTGTAGCACTGTCTGATATTGTTTTGGTACCCTTCTTCTGGCCGCCTGTGACTTTCGTTTTCCTCCTGCCCATACCGCTGGTAACTGCCTTGGCGCCTTTAGAGATTTCGTTTGCTTCATTCGGCCCTAGGATAGTTCCGTAATTTGACTCTCTCATTACGCTGTTAACATCGTTTATATCGGTATGATAATCAACGGTTAATATATGACATCCTTCATGAGCGACGGTTTTGCCCATTTCATTTGCATCTTCATCCCATGCAATGACACCGCTGGAAATTATGCTCTCCTTGGTTGGCGGCTTATTAGGGTCTCTGCCCACATGAAAAGCTGCTCCGGTCTGAACTACTGT
>CAZZHL010000140.1:0-6384 GCA_964653945.1 uncultured Pirellulales bacterium | reverse complement strand
AGGCCCGTCTGGAAAAAATGCTCGCCCACGAAGAAATCCGGACAATTATTAGCGCCCTTGGAACGGGTATAGGCGTGGATGAGTTCAATTTAGACAAGTGCAGGTACGGCAAGATAATACTGATGACCGATGCCGATATTGACGGCGCTCACATTCGAACGTTACTGCTGACCTTTTTCTTCAGGCAAATGCTACAATTATTTTTGTCTGATATGATTTATATTGCTCAGCCGCCTCTATATGAGATTAGGGTTAAAGGCCAGAAAAAATCTGAGTATGTTTTAAGTGAAGCACAAATGCGCAGGCGGTTAATTGCTCGCGGCCTGGATAGCACAGAGCTGGTTATTAAAGACGGAAGAAAAGCCGGAAAAGGCACGAAGGCCAAAGATGGGCTCGCCCGCAAGGTTACAGACAAAGAGCTTGCGGCCCTTGTAAAGATTTTAGATGAGGCCGAACGCAATATGGCGGTTTTGAGCCGGCGCGGTATTATTTTTTCTGAGTTCGTTGAGGCCTATTTTGACCCGGGCAAGGGTGGGCTCCCGTGCTTTCGAATATGCCTGGAAGGACAGCAGGAGATTTACTACCAAAGCGGGCAGTACGAGAAAAGGCTCGACCAGCTAAAGCGGAATATTAAAGATGTAAATGGAGGACAGGAGGAAGAAACGATTGTCGCCGAAGAGCTGCATGAGGTCGAAAGAATCAACCAGATAAATCAAGAGTTGAAAAAGACGTGGGGCCTGGATTTGAAAGATTTTCTATTAAAGCCGGAGAAGACTGCTGGCGGCGAAGCGCTTTCGGTCAAGTTCCAGCTTATGAACGGCCCAGACGAATTTGATGTTGCCTCATTAGGCGATGTATGCGCAGCTATACGGCAGATTGGCGGCAAAGGGATGGAGATAAAACGATTCAAGGGGCTGGGGGAAATGAATGCTGACCAGCTGTGGGAGACGACCATGAATCCGCAGACGAGAACCCTGCTGAGAGTGGCTCTCGAAGATGCCGGCGAGGCCGACAGGCTATTTAGCATTCTGATGGGTGATGATGTTGAGAAGCGGCGAAACTTCATTCGTGACCATGCTCTTGAAGTGCAAAACCTCGATGTCTAAATCAATCCTGCTTTACTATAAGCAGTCTGCTGAAGGCGGGGGCAAAGCCGGGGAAATAACTATTTAAAATTTTCGCGAAAAGGTTTATTGGTTCGAAATTATCCAAACTTCCACGTTTGAAGAAAATAAAGGAACACAAAAAAAGATTTTGTGGGAAATACAAATCAATTAATAAAAAAAGTGTTACAGGATGCGTTTTTTGCCGTCGTTCCATAAGTCTGCTGCTACTCGCAAGTTAGCTGCTACTCTTATTGGCTGTAACTATCGAATCAGTTCTTTTCGCCTGCAAAAAGTTGAAAAAAAACAAATTTTTATTTGATTATTGGGAAATTTTGCTTGCAAAGTATAAAACAGGTTGTCAAAATTACAGCGATTTTTAGAGTTTTATATTTTTACCTCGTTCTTCGTAGCGAAGTAGTTTCATAGGGTAGCAAAGGCCGTTTTCTTCAACGATGAGGTTTGGAAATGAGGGTAGACAAGTTAGAGGGAAAAGCCCACAGCGGGGCAGTGGGGCTTAGCAAAGCACATGGTTTTCCATCTCTTCTCACCTTCTGCCATGCTCGGTGCAGGCCGTGCTCAGGTAAGGCTTATGTTTTATGCTTTGCGGTTCTGTCTTGTGTTTTGCCGCTCGTTGGCTGCCAGGAGAATTTGCAATCTGCCAAATCAGGCCCCTCCCTAAAAGTGGATAAGGCAGACCAATTGCCTGTCGAGCAGAAAAAAGCTAAGTTACTCAAAAAGCTTGATAGTAAATTTGAAAATCCTGATGTTCATTATGAGCTGGGTCAGTTGTATCAGGCAGACGGGCTTTGGGCACAGGCAGAATATCGTTACAATGTTGCCTTGGGATTTGAGCCGTCTCACAGAGAAGCTCAGGCAGCGCTGGTTCAGGTGATGATAGACAGCGGCAACCAGGAGAAGGCCAATAATTATTCTGATATCTTTATGAATCAGACGGCAGGCTCAGCGGCGGAGTCACTTAAACTTGCAGAGGCGTTTAAGAAACAGCAGTTGGATGAGCTTGCGTTAGCTTGTTATCAGCAGGCACTTCGTTTAGCCCCCAATTCATCCAAGATTAACCGGCAAATTGGCTACTATTATTTAAGCAAGGGCGAAAAGGAACGGGCGAGGGATTATTTGAGCCGTAGTTTTGGCCTCAATCCCAATCAGCCGGACGTAGCTGGCGAATTGGGCCGACTCGGCGTAGAAGTGAGAATACCCCGGAGCACTGTGAAATACACAAGAAATTTAGACAAAATTGTTGAGCCGGTGGGAGAGAAAGTTGACAAGTAAAGACTGAAAAACAGTGAGAGTTTAATTCAGCTGTTTTTTGCTTTTTCATTGCCCCGTGGCGAAAGGATGCGCTGCGGGGTATTTTTATTTGCTAATCGAATTGATATATGATTTTGGGCAAGTTCTCATTCGGAGTTGGCGACAGATTCTGTCGGCAGGGAAAGGCGCAGCTCACAGCCTTACTGAGGGCGAAAGAGCAAGTCGTTGATATTACCCCCGTTTGGAACAAATCCTATCGTGAGCATGCTATTATAGGGACGAGGCCGTCAGATACGCGCAAAGAGGCAGACGATGCCGTTGCGGCTTGTGGGTGGGACGGGCCTTATTTTGTGGATGCGGACCATATCGAGCTAAACAACGTCGATGGGTTTATTGAGTCCAGCGATTTTTTCACGCTGGACGTTGCGGATTTTATTGGCAGACGGGCGGATGACAGTGACATAAATAAATTTATTAAGAAATGCGAAAAGTATACGGGTTCACTGTTGATTGATGGAATTGATGAGAAAATTGACATTACCGAGGAGCAGATAAAAGTAATAGCAGATAAGTTTCTGCTGGCGGTTAAACAGGCGGGTAAAATTTATCGTCATATAGAGACGAGTAAGGGTGCAGATAATTTTATTACAGAGGTTTCGATGGATGAGGCCGACCAGCCCCAAACGCCGGTTGAAATGCTTTTTATTCTTGCAGCTATTGCTGATGAGGCAATAACAGCGCAAACCATTGCGCCGAGGTTTACAGGCCGATTCAATAAAGGTGTTGATTTTGTCGGTGATGTGAATAGTTTTGCACGTGAGTTTGAGCAGAATATTGCAATAATAAAATTTGCCGCGAAGGAATTTAATCTACCTGCCGATTTGAAACTGAGTGTGCATTCTGGAAGCGACAAGTTTTCAATTTATAGACCAATGAGAGAGGCGCTAAAGAAATATGATATGGGATTGCATATTAAGACTGCGGGAACAACCTGGCTTGAGGAGTTGATAGGCCTTGCAATGGCTGGTGGTGATGAACTTAGTATTGTAAAGGAAGTTTATGCAGAGGCGCTTGCTCGCATCGATGAACTTTGTGGGCCATATTCTACAGTTATCGATATCAGCAGGCAGAAGCTGCCTGAGCCGCAGGAGGTTGCGAAATGGGACGGAGAACAATTTGCATCAGCGTTGAGGCACAACCAATCTTGCGAGCAATATAATCCGAGTTTTCGTCAGCTATTACACGTCGCATACAAGATTGCTGCTGAGAAAGGAACACGATATCTCGATGCCCTTGAGAGATATGATGATATAATCGCGCAGAATGTAACGGAGAATCTTTACGAACGGCACATAAGGCCGATTTTTTTAGAAGATTAATTGAAAAAATAACGAGGGCCAATCCTTGGCGTTGGTATTATAAAGCAATTTTGCAGAAAGGGAATGACCGACGGTATAAAGTTGTTGACAGTAACGAGCTGGGGCTTAAAAAACTCGCTTGTTTGGGCCTAGTCTTGTGTATCTTGCCCTTTCGTAAGAAGATCCAACAGCCGCTTCGCTTCGGTATCTGCCGGTTTAAGACGCAAAGCTTCACGAAGAGCTTTCGCAGCTTCCTTTTTTATGCCCTGCGCCGCGAGTGTTCTTGCAAGTAATTTATGCACGACTGGATTATCGGGTTGAAGCTGCCGGGCCTGCTCAAGATGCACCATGGCTTTGTCAAACTGGTGCTTTTTGAGCCATGCTACCGCCAGACTTAAATGCGCGGAGAAATTATTAGGCTCAAGAGTCACAGCCTTTACCAGGTGGCTAATCCCGTCATCCTTTTGACCTGCTTTGATTAACTGACGCCCCAGAATAAAATGTGCCGCTGCAGAATTGGGCTTTAGCTGAACCATAGTACGCGCCGGCACCAGCGCATCGATATATTTACCCTGCTTTGACAGCGCAGAGGCCAAATTCATTAGCGCCATGTCGAAGTCAGGACCCAGTCGTATCGCTTCTTGATATTCGGCCACGGCCTCATCAAGTTTGCCGCTTTGTTGATATGCTGAGCCGCGGCAAAAATGCCACTTGGCCCGCGAAGGTAGGCAAGCTAAAACTGGAACTGGCTTGCTTACCTCCCAATACAGCGCAATCCCTATACAGCCACAGGCTGCAAGCTTGCACCAATTCCAGCTTCTAATGAATTGTCCTACCCTTCTTACAGCATACGCTCCAAAAAGAAGTATAAATGGGATGATAGGTACTCGGTATCGAGCCGAAGCCATTACAGGTAGAAACGAGATGAAATAAGTTGCGACAAAAAGAAAAATCAGCACACAAATCTCTGTTTGTCTTGCTGCCCTGGCTCGCATTATATCTATGCTTTTTCTCGCTGCTCTTAAATCGAAAAATGCCAGGCCGGCCCCCACGATACACAAAGTCAGAAATACCGAAAAACCGGGACTATACCGCAGCACCGCTGAGTTTTCTCGGTCGTATTGGACCTCTTTATTGTCGGTCATCTCTGTGGGGCCCCAAAAAAGCAAGGCTTTGATATACACCATACTTAAAACACGTCCGGGGTGTTCCCGTATATACTTGAGAGCTTTCCTTGTAAAATATGACGAGACTTCTGAGTACTTCATGGGCCTTCCCTGTTCGCGCTGCACGCCTTGAACGATCGACGGATAAGTCATCCAACCCCACGACAATCCGCCTGTACCACCTGTAAGCTTTTCCGAGCCAGGAAATCTTGAGTTGACCAAGTCAGCAATCTCGTTATTGGCGCAATAAAGAGCAAGGGCTCCGCTGCAGGAAATAAGTACACAATCGTCTGCCGCCACGTAGTTGCGTATTGTCGCCGGTGCAATAGCCATTGCTACTGCGACAACAAAAACCAGCCCTATCAAAACGTAATGCTTCTGCAGTTTCCTGCGTCGGGCCACCCACCACCCCCAAGCTACTATCACCGGCAGCAATAGAAGCATGCTCGGCGAGGTCAATACGCAAATACCTAAGAGGACGCCGGCAGCTGCGGTCCTGGGGTAAGTGAATTTTTCTGTCCATAGCCGGAGTACGTTAATAAAGGCAAGGATCAGAAAAATTAATAAGGCAGGATAGTGCAATTCGCCTTCAAAGTAAATGAACGCCCAATATATTGACATGAAGGCGGCAAAGATGAGACCTGTAATCCGGCTGAACAACGACCTGCCAAGCAAGAAAGCCAGTACCACACTTATTAGCCCCAGCCCCATTTGGACAATCCGTGGTACAATGTAGTTAGTTCCGAACGCCCAATATGTTAGAGCCAGAAAGTAAGGATAACCGGGTGGCCTTAGAAAAGGAATCTTAGGTATCTGCGGAGCGGGGATGCCCTCCGGCTCCGCCCAGTTTCCTGTGGCCAAGCTCCGCGCCCAATAGTCATGAAACTGCATATCTCCTGTTGGAAATGCAAAGTCAGGCTCGTGAACGAGAACGCCTAAGTATACCCCTCTCACCAACATACCCAGCAAAAGGATACCGGCTAAAATGAACCATTCCCGGGCAGCTTTCTTTTTTGCCACATCACTTTTTGCGGTTTTCTTATCAGGTTGCATTTATAATCCTCTCATCTCTGTGGTATCAGCGGCGCTGAGGTATGCAAGTAACATAACTGACAGAGCTTATGCCGATTTGCAAAGTTGGACGGTAGCATGCTGATTACTTACTCGCAATTATCCATAATTATACCTTGTACTAAAGGTTTTTCAAATTTTTATTTGGGTGTAGAGGGCATATAAGAAGAGGTGAGTTGCCTTAACTATGCTTAGTATAGCAGTTTTGATGTTTGGAGGCGAGCGTCTCGCCCCTGCGTCTCCTGACGCAAGTCGGGGCAGCGGGACAAATGTGCAGAAAAGCAGTAGCGGCTGCCGATATAAAGTCGTGAAAACATAATCTCCGGCCCACGTTTCAAGCTTATAAGGGCTTTTTTATGGGACGAGATAGGTTGTTGGCCTCGTGAACCCCGTTAGAAATTTTATAACGGGGAA
>CAZZHL010000139.1:0-6387 GCA_964653945.1 uncultured Pirellulales bacterium | reverse complement strand
GTGCTGTAGCAGAAGAAATGGCACCAAGCACAAGTCCTATAGCAATCGAAATAAAAAGTCTATCAATAGCAGCTATACCACTAAGCATCGAAGGCAAAATTAACCATGCCGCTAAAAATGTGCCGATTGCTACTAATAAGAAAGCTCCCATACCCTGCGAGAAAAGAATAATGAAAAATTGCTTACCATACTTTTTGAAAACATCACCTCGAAGCTCACTACCAATCATAAATCCTATAAGACCTAAGGCGAACATGGTAAATGGCTTAAGTTTCTCGATAATATCCGGTGTGATTAAATTAAAAGCATCACCCAGGAGTATTCCAACAACGATACAGCCGACAACCTGAGGGATACGAAGCTTTTGAAAAAGGCGTGCACCAAATGTGCCCCCCAAAATAATCAGCCCGAACAATAAGGCCAGATTTAAATAGCCGGATGGCTCGATGTTTGCATTAACAAACGAATAAAACATGGTAATTTAGCCTTTGAAGCTTTTACTAATCACGCATATTGGTCACTTGCTATATTATCGGCTTTTTGCTGCCGGGACAATACTTCCGCAGAAAGCTGTCGTCGAACTGCTCGGCAGTTCAAGATACCAACAAATCTATTGTCTTTACTGGAAGCCACTGCTGGCAAATGTTCTACATCAAGCTGTCTTGCCATCTCAAACGCTTCTGACAGGGGCATGTTAGGCGTAATCTTTTTGACGATCGGCTCGGCAATATCAAGTGCCACCAGCCAGTCATTTAACTCTTGAGTCGCAAAAGTATTTCTAATCCCATCCAGCGTAATGGCACCTATTAGCTTTTTATCATTATCAACCACAGAATAATAAAAACTATCAGTATCGCTGACCACTTTAATAACTTCACTTAGAGATATGCCTGCGGAAAGGACCGGTACATTTGTGTCCATCACATCGGCAACTTTATACGTTTTTATCAGGTCTTCTTCCGTAACATTCATTCCGATTTCGCCTGCCTTTTTAACTCCCACCTTAACAAGCATCGGTCCAACTATTTCCGTCACAAATGTTGCTGTCATAACAACCATAATAATTATATGGCCAAGGTCAGCAGCAAATTGATGGTTGGCCAATATGGCAAGACCGATAGCCACGCCAGCTTGAGACTGCAGGCAAATTCCCAGGTATTTTCTAACCACGGCTGGTGCATGTGAATATCCGGCGCCAAACCAAGCTCCGGCTGTCTTGCCTGCTACTCTGCAGAGCAGATACACTGCTATCATAGCCACCATTGGCAGAGCTAATTTGCTAAACTCTATATGCGCCCCAGCCAAGACGAAAAATGAGACATAAATCGGAGGAGCAAATTTTTCGACAAGCTCAAAAGTACCTTTACTCCGGCGAGGCATTAAGTTAGCAAGCGAGATACCCAATGTCATAGCAGGCAAAATCGGGTCAATTTTTAGTATCACCGAAATGCCAACGACAAGCAAAAGTGATGCGAGAGCGAACTCCAGAATTTTGTCCTCGGCTCTGACGAATTTTAAAAGAAAATAGAGTAACACTCCTGCCAGGAAACCCAGTACAACTGCTCCTATTATCTCACTCAGCAGCAAAAATGTAGCACCTAACACAGAGCTTTGGCCGGTGCCCATAAGTGCTTTTGCTCCTGTTGCAGCTCCTCGATAAAGCAGTAGCGCCAGAGCATCATCCAGTGCTACTATCGCAAGAACTGTTGCTGTAAGAGGCCCCCTCGTTTTATATTCCCATAAAACGTTTACGGTTGCTGCCGGTGCTGTAGCAGAGGCAATAGCGCCAAGCACAAGTCCCATTGCAATCGAAATATATAGTCTATCAACAACAGCTATATCCCCAAGCATGGAAGGCAAGGTTAACCATACCACTATAGAAGTGCCGATTGCTACTAACAAAAAAGCCCCTATACCTTCGGACATAAGGATAATGAAAAATTGCTTACCATATTTTTTAAATATATCACCGCGGAGCTCGCTACCAATCATAAAACCTATGAGGCCCAGAGCAAACATTGTAAATGGCTTGAGTTTCTCGATAACATCAGGTGTGATTAAATTAAAAACATCACCCAAAAGTATTCCAACAGTGATACAACCAACAACCTGAGGGATATGAAGCTTTTGAAAAAGGCGTGCACCAAATGTGCCCCCCAAAATAATCAGCCCGAACAACAAGGCCAAATTCAAATAGCCGGATGGCTCGATGTTTGCATTAACAAACGAATAAAGCATAGTAATTTAGCCTTTGATGCTTTTACTAATCACGCATGTTGGTCGCTTGCTATGTTATCAGCTTTTTGCTGCCGGGACAATACTTCCGCAGAAAGCTGTCGTCGAACTGCTCGGTAATCCAAAACGCCAACAAATTGGTCATCCTCACTGGATGCCACAACCGGTATATATTCCACATCGAGTCGTCTGGCCTTCTCAATGGCCTCCGCTAAGGCAATATCCGGTGTTAACTTAGTGATTATCGGCTCGGTAATATCAAGCGCTACTAACCATTCATTCAATTCCTGTGTCGCAAAAGTTTTTCTAATTCCATCCAGCGTCACAGCGCCTATCAGTTTCTTGTCATTATCGACAACCGGATAATAAAAACCATCTGTATCGCTGACCGTTCTGATAACCTCACTCAGAGACATCCCTATGCTAATTGTCGGCAGCTTTATTTCTATCACATCTTTAACTTTATAGCTTTGAATAAGGTCCTCTTCAGTTATGTTTAAACCAGCCTCGCCGGCCTTACTAATGGCAATTCTTGCCCCAATGGGCCCGATTACTTCGAAGATAATGGTTGTAGCGGCAATGGTATTAACTATCATTATCGCCGAACTTTTACCTTCTTCTCCTAAGGGTCCAAACTGTCCCGCCGCCAGCACAGATAACCCTATGGCGACACCGGCCTGACAGAGTATGCCCATACCGAGATAGTTTCGGACTACTGGACTTTGCTTGCTTATCACCGAACCTAAAAAAGCACCACCCATCAACCCACCTATTCTACACAAAACATATACCAGCCCAAGAAAACCCATACTCGGCAATAAAGCTACGTGTAGGTGAGCTCCTGCTACAAAGAAGAAGATAATATACACTGGCAGGGTAATCGACTCAATCGCCCTATAAGCTCGACGGTTTGCCTGTGGATATACATTGTTGTGAACCATCCCTAAGCTAAGATTAGCCAGGATAAGAGATAGATGAAAATGAACAGCTATTCCCGTGCATATCAACAAGCTTCCGAGGGACAACGCCAATATGGCATCGTTGCTGGTTAGCCGTCGTGTAAAATATCCGCTAACTCCGCCGACCAGGATTCCCAGAGAAATCGAGGCGATTATCTCAAAAGCCGGGCCTTTTAATAAACCCGCTGCTGATAAATGGTCTCCCATTAACAGCATCCTTGACAAGGCCACGGCAATAGCGAATATCATTATTGCAAGTCCGTCGTCCAGACCCACCACTGCGTAGAGTGCATTTGTCAAGCGTCCTTTTGCCTTGCACTCCTGCAAAACTGCCACTGTGCCGGCTGGGGCAGAAGCTGGTGCCAAAGCTCCGAACACAAGAGCTAAGTATAATTTATGGGTTAAAAAATAAACTCCCATTGTCACCAGGATAAATGCACCAAGAGACTCAAGAATAGTAATAATTCCGATACCCGTGCCCATTTCTTTAAGTGTGCTCAGCTTCATCTCGCTGCCGATGATAAAAGCCACTAATGACAGGGCAAAAGCTGTGAAAGTGTTCATATCTACCAGAAAATCTTCGTGAAAAATGTTAAGAAAAGACGGCCCGAATATCATGCCGGCAATTAAATATCCTACTATTGAGGGCAGCTTTACGGCCTGCATAATTTTGCCACCGATAAAACCGAAGATGAGGGCTATTGAAATAAAAAATAGTATATCCATCTCTTAATACTGCCTCATATTATAAACCCATAGTTTTAATTGCCGCCTTTTTCCTTGGGCTCAAAAGCTAAAATACTCTTTGCTTGATATTGTAATAAAAGCGTAGTAATATCACCTGATATATATTTATGCTAATATTAAAATGCGTTTTGTCAAACGAATTTTCAAAGCACAATAAGCAAAAAATTTGTAAATTGAGCTTTTCTTAGCAGAACAATTCTGATATAATGTTAGTAGTAATCAAAATTGCTTAAGGGAACCTGAAATGACCTCTCAGACAAAACAAAAAAATACTTGGGTAGCGGTAACTGTTTTTATTGCGATAACAATCTTTGCAGGATGCAAAAAGGGAGCTGACGAAAAAAACGATATAGAGAGCTATCGCTACGACATTACGCCATCTGAATCGGTTTCCGACAGACCGAGCGAATTTGCAAAACCGGATACCATGCTGAAAACCGATACGGAAATAAATCTCAGAGATGTTATCAGGTCAGCAAGAACCTGGAGACCGGCTTACGTATCCTCGTATGGCAAAACCGCATCGGACTTCGCTTTACCTGACATCTATGGCCAACAGCGCAAGTTAAGTGATTATCGTGGCAAAAATGTTATAATTAACTTTTGGGCAACATGGTGCCCAGGATGCAAAGAACAAATATCGAAACTAATCGCGTTACGAAACCTCATCAGTGAAGACGAATTGACGATTTTAGCCATATCTTTCGCAACGAGATGGCCACCTAACACTACTGTAATGGTCAAAAAATACGTTGAACAAAACAGAATCAGCTATCCGGTCATTTCTGTTAATACGAATTATCTGCCGGCGCCTTATAATCAGATAAGGTCTATTCCTTGCACTTTCTTCATTGATCCCGAGGGTAAAATAAAGCTGGCTACCGAAGGTTTAGTACCGATATCGCATTTGAAGGACATTCTCAAAGCGGAATACTGAATTATCTCATCGAGTTGAAGACATATGTGTTGCAGCCGTCTGAGGCACCTTCGCCGACACACAAAAACCTTGCAACCAAACCTCCAATCGTTATAATCTCCACCAGAGGACGGTAAAAAATGAGTAAAGAAAAAAAGGGAAAGGAGAACCCAATGAAACGGTTCTTATTTTATATAGTGTGTATTTCTCTGATACCTGCTTGCTTTGCTGATGTAGGCGTATCAGACAAGAATGCTCAGCTGCTTCAAGCTGCGGAAAAAGGTGACCTTCAGGCCGTGCAAACCGCTCTGGTTGATGGCAATGATATTAATGCGAAAGGAACCACTGACGGCATAACGGCCCTGATAGCGGCAGCACAGAATGGCCATATAGAAGTCGTCAAGCTTCTGCTGGAGGAGGGCGCTGATATCAAGGCCAAGAATAATGAAGGTGTAACGGCCCTGATGATGGCGGTGGAGAATGGCCATAAGGAAGTTGTCAAGCTCCTGTTGAAAGCTGGCGCTGATGTTGAGGCTAAGAATAACGAAGGTGTGATGGCCCTGGTGATGGCGGCGCAGGAGGGTCATGGAGAAATCGCTGATTTCCTGCTGGAAGAGGGTGCTGATGTCAACGCAAAAACAACCGACAGCAACTCAACGGCACTGCATATAGCAGCGTCGGGCGGCCATACGGGAATCGTCAAATCCTTGTTGGAAAAGGGCGCCGATATCAGTGCGAAAAGAGACATCGACGGCATAACGGCTCTGATGATGGCGGTGCAGGAGGGTCATAAAGAAGTCGTTAAGCTCCTGCTGGAAAATAAGGCCGAGACCAATGTGAAAGCAACCACCGATGGCGTGACGGCCCTGATAAAGGCGGCATACTTGGGCCATACGGAAATTGTCAGGCTCCTCGTGGGAAATGGCGCTGATGTCGATGCCAAGAATAAAGAGGATGTGACGGCCCTTATGATGGCAGCGCAGCAAGGGCATAAGGAAATCGTTGAATTTCTGCTGGACAAGGGAGCTGATGTCCATGCCAAGAATAACGGCGGCGTGACGACCCTGATGAAGGCAGCGTACAGTGGCAATATGGATATTATCAAGCTCCTGCTGGAAAAGGGAGCCGAGGTCAATGCGAAATCAACCGCCGACGGCATAACAGCCCTGATGGTGGCGGCAAAGGAGGGTAAAACTGAGGTTGTTAAATTCCTGCTGGAAAATGGTGCTGATGTTAAGGCCAGGGATAGCGATGGCGTGACAGCCCTGATGATGGCAGCGGAGAACGGCCATATTGAGGTCATCAAGGCCTTGCTTGAAAAGGGAGCTAATGTCAGTGCGAAGAGAACCACTGATGGCGGAACTGCCCTGATATTTGCGGCGCAAAAAGGCCGGAAGGAAGTCGTCGAGTTTCTGCTGAAAAAGGGCGCTGATGTCAACGCTAGGAATAACAGTGGTGTAACAGCCCTGATGATAGCGGCGCAGGAGGGTCATAAGGAAGTCGTCGATTTGCTGCTGGGAAAAGGAGCTG
>CAZZHL010000138.1:0-6396 GCA_964653945.1 uncultured Pirellulales bacterium | reverse complement strand
CTCCTTTCTCGCATAAACAGATTGCCTCTGAAAAAAATATCTCAAAGCTGTTTAAGTTAATTAAACGGAAAATCTCGACACGGATTTAATCAAGGGTGTTCCTTCTCACTAAATCAAACAGAAAATATACGCTATATCTGAAAAAGTCAAGCAAAAAGTCCGGTAGAGGTGTGCTTTTAGCCAAAATACTTTAAAATATTGGTTTTCATTGCTCGCCAGCTTCGGCAGAAGGGACCGGCTGCGCAGATTCTCGATAGGGTTTTGCCTGCCGGTAAAGTTGCAGTCGCTCATGGAGCTGATTGGCCAGGTCGTTATTTTTACCTGTCCCGAGCGAAGTCGAGGGAGTGGCAGAAGCTTGCCCGCCGTGGCGGGCCAACGCAATCGCTGTTTGAGCGGTCGTTACAGCCCTGTCAAATTGTCCTGCTGCCGCGTAGGCTCCTGCTAACGTATCAAGGACACCCGCATCTTGATACCTTGTCAATTCAGCTGCACGTTCGGCAAGCTCAATCGCCTGAGATGGATTATGCAGCTCTGAATCCGGATATGCAGTCAGAATCCACGCAAGGTTGTTATATACCTCGGCAAAGTCGGGCTTGAGCTGTATGGCTTGACGAAAGTGGCTGGCTGCCTTGTCAAGTTTACCTTGCGCTAACAGAATAACGCCGAGGTTGTTGTGCGCCTCGACGTTGTTGGGACTGACCCGCAGTGTTTTTTGATAGTGGCTAATCGCCTCGTTAAACTTACCCTGTTTTTGAAGCACGCAGGCAAGCCCGTAGTGCACCGGCGCCGCATCCGGCGTCAGGGTCAGCATATATTTAGTAAGACTCACCGTATCGCGCCAGTGCACGAGGTATCGTCGCGTGGCAATTGCCTCGGCACCGGCTAATATCAGCACGAGCATTGCCACCACGATGCACCGTATCACAGGTTTGCCCCCCTGCTTTCTTTTGAAAGCAAGAATGGGGGTGCCGCAAAACCAGCTGATAAGTGACACTAATATCATCAGCAACCCTACTGAAGGTAAATAAGCAAATTTATTCGAAGCAATCGAGATGGTAAATCCGACCACGCCCATAGCTGGAAAAATCGCCATAAAGAAAAACAGCCAACCCGTAAGTATTGCCCGCGTCCAGCGCAACGAAATCACCAATAAAGGAATTAGTACACAGGTACCAATTACACCGGCCAGCACCATCGGATTTGATAATCCCAGCGGCTGCGGATATCCATAATGTGATGATAGATTGGCTGGCCAGAATATCTTGCAAAGATAGAAGATGATGTTATGACAAAGGACCAGTAAAATATGTTGCAGACCATGCTCGCCCGGTGTTATCACGGCAGCGGTGCGGCTTTGCGAGATATAAGTTATGACTGCAGAGATACCCCCCATCATAAAAAAGGGCAGCTTTTCCAGAACGGTTCGCCATCTCAACCGCTTCAGCGGCCAAAAGTCCATCAGTAACATCAGCATCGGCAGTGGCGTGCTGGTCGGTTTGGACATTAACGAAAGCACATACATCACCATGCAGCCGATATAAAGCTTCCAACCACCGTTGCGGGCCAAGCGTATATAAAGAATCAGGCACCACAGCGCAAAGAACGCCGACAATAGCGTCTTACGTTCACCAACCCAGGGGATGGTCTCCACCGTCATAGGATGAAGCCCGAACAGCAGACCCATCCCTGCGGCTACCAATGCCTGGCCGAACAGCAGGTAAAGCAGCACAATCACCAGGGCAGTATTCGCTATGTGCAAAGCAAGACTGGTGCGGCGAAACGGACGCAGGTTATCGACTCTGCCGCCCAGGGCGTAATCAGCCATTAGCGATATCATTGTCAATGGCTGATAGTATCCCCATACGGTTGACGGTTCTAAGACCTCGCTTAGGAAGCGACGAGCCGATGCCCAGCTGGGATTTTGCACCAATAGATTCTTGGTGAGATATTGGCCGTCGTCAAGAAACATCGTCTGGGCTGACAATGCCGGCCAATGCGCCACAAGAACTGCAACGCAAGCAATGATAAGCAAACCAACCAGCAATCCAGTTTTAGAAGCTGGCCGCTCCATTTGTATTGAACGGCCGACGTCCTTTTGAGCTTTCTCGTCAGGGCGGAGCCTGCCGTAGCCCGAGTTTCTGGACCTTTGATATGCCTTGCTCATATAATCATGTTACTATCAAATATGCCTCGACGCAATAACTCTACAGGGTCGCTGATGTCTAACTTAGACCGAGCTAAGTGTTCTGCAATCCGGCTTGACTTTTTTGCTTGATTTGTTCACAGACTTTTTGAAAGACGTCGTCAACAGCGATGTTTTTAATATTGTGTTTTGGGTCGAAGCTTTTTAGTTTCAGCCCTCGGCAGTACGGTTCAACGGCCACGATACAATTGTTTCTTCTATAAGGAGCGACCCTCGCAGGGTTTGAGTAGCCGAATATCAAAGCCAGCGGCTTGCCCAAAGCCGCAGCGATGTGGCCGGGGCCGGTATCATTGCTTACTACCAGTCCGGCAGATTTCATCAGGGCTGTCAGTTCGCCGAGGGATGTTCGTCCCGAAAGGTTTACTATCGGGACTTGAGCGATACTTTTTAGATTTTCAATTATTTCTGATTCGGAGGCATTTCCAGTTGCGACTATAGGCATGTGAAAAGTTGATGAAATTTTCTCAGCCAGAGCCGCAAAGCTTTCGATTGGCCAGCACTTGTCCGAATGCGCAGAGCCGGTTACAAAAACCGCGTAGCTATTCGGCACAATACCATGTTCTTTTAGTAACCTGCCGACCGAATCAGCCGCAGTTCGGTCCTCTGGCAATATAAACTCCACGCCGATATCGCAAACGCCAGCAACCTGGATTATCTTCAGGTAGTAATCAACTAGGTGAACACAGTCCTCGTTCTGTATGATTTTATGGGTGTAAAAGATATGGCCGAGCTCTCTGGCGTTTGCCATTCCGAAACGTTTTTTACAGCCGGATAGGTAACTCAAAGAAGCGGTCCTGAAAAGCCCTTGGAAGTCGAATACAGCGTCAAATTTGCTGTGACGAAGCCGCAAAATAAGCGATACAAGGCAAGCAAATGCACGCGGATTAAACCAGGCCTTGCCGAGATATTTGCGGTCGAAAGGAATTATCTCGGTTAGGTGAGGGTGATTTTTTAGAAGCGGTATAAACTCGGAGCGGATGAGCCAGCTTATTTTTGAGTCGGGGAAATTCCTGCGCAGCGCCGAAAGGGCCGGAAGAGCCAGAACTATGTCACCAAGTGAGCTGGGTTTTATTATCAGGATATTTTCCAGTTTTTCCGGCATAGAGAGTTAATTGTAAGCAAAAAGTCGGATTTGAGCAATTGATTTTGTCGTTTAGCCCCCAGACCTGTCCTGAGCGTAGTCGAAGGGTTTATGCTGGGGCTTGTACTTAGCCCCGCAATTTATTGCGTAGGTTGTCATTCCGTACTTGATACGGAATCCAGGAATACTTAGCCCCCCGTTTCACGGTGGGTTTTTATTCTTTTTTACAAATCAGCCGGATTAATTCCTCAAGCCCCTTGCCCTGGTCCTCCAGATACTCTCTAAAAGCGTATGCTTCTTTCAGCCAATAGCAGGCATTAGGATTGTCAACTGATGCCATTGCCAATCCGATGTTTGCGGCAGTTTGGCAATAATACTGCGGATAACCGTTCTTCCTGCGTATCCTCATCGCCGACCGGTAGCAATCTATGGCCGCTCTGACGTTTTCGGCTCGCTCCTCAGCCGTCGCCGCCGGCAGGTTCGTATAGGCAGCTCCCAGGTTGTTCTGAGTTGTAGCATATTTAACAGGATACCTGTTTTCATTAAATATCTTGAGGGACTTGCTGTAATGCTCAACGGCTTTTCGTGTGTTATCTCCCCTCTCCTTTTCACTGGATGCCGGTCTGAGCAAATACGTATTAGCGATACCGACAAGATTTGATGCCTCGCCCTGCAAGTCCTTCACCTTGTGTGACTCTCCCAAACCGGCTGCATAGAATTCTGCCGCCTTAAGGTACGTTTGTCGTCGGTAATAGCAGTTACCAATCTGAAGATTCAGCGCGCCGCGTTTCTCACTGTCTTCCGAAAGCTCAAGGCAGCGGCTAAGTTCTTGAATTGCTGTCCCGAATTCCTGGTTTTTGTAATTTCTTGTCGCATTGAAGAACAGGTCTCTGACTTCGGGATGTTTCGCTCGTGGCACATTATCTATATAACTTATGACGTTAATGTTTACCATTGCCCCCCATTTAACCCGTTCCATATATACACCGCCACTCGGGCTGTGCGACTCGTCCTTCGTAGCTTTAGCGAAGATGGATTTGTCAATCTTTACCTCCTGTGGAAGTGCTGGTTCCCATTTGAAGTACGCCCACATCCCCAGGATAATAGCTATTATCAACCCGGCAGCTAAAAGCGACCGGACCGTAAAGAACTTTCTCATTATTTTGCTTTCGTTCTCGTCTCCCGCTGGGGGTTCCGGAACTCTCATTTTGGATACCCTATAGTCTGGGTCAAAACTACCTGTTCGGGTTTTACTTTAATCAGTTCACTAAGTTTCTTTTCGTCGAATAATCCCCTGACTACCGTACCTAATCCTTCCGATGCACAATACAGATAGACGTTCTGGGCCAGGAACCCCACTTCGAAACGTGTCCAGGTATCTCGTTTTTGCTCCGGTATCGGCCGGGTCAAATTCTGCCAGTTCTTTAAGTTAAGAACATAAACCAGATTCACTGGTGCTGTGAATACGAAATCCTGCACACCGGCCAGTTTTCGAAAATCTCCTTTTGCAATCAGGCCGAGCTTGTGCTTCGCCACATCATATAGATAGACGCCTTCCGGCAGCACCACGTAAATATCAACGGCATACTTGGCTATCGCTGCCGGTGAAGTACGCTTACCATCAGGCCGGTTTATGCCGTCTGCTGCCCAAAGCAGTTCTGACAACTGTTGCAGCGTCAGTTTCTTGTCGGAGAATGCCCGTTGCGATTTTCTTTTCTTCAGCGCCGCCATTACCGGCATTCCCTTTTTCAAATCAGGCGGGTTAAGTTTGATTACGTCTTCTGGCTTGATAGCCGCCATATCATCAGCTGCGGAGAAGCTGGTCTTGGCCGAGGCCAGCATAGCCAAAGCCGGCACGCTCTTTAAAAATGTCCTGCGATTCATATCGTTCTCCAATATATAATTTTTTCTTTACCTTGTGAGATGACCTTGTCTATCTCACTGGGATTAATTCTACCCAAACTGCGAAATGTTGTCCACCAGGATTCTGTTAGCCCCTTACACCGTAAGGGGTTTTCTTGCCTGTCCCCGAATGCTTTTGTCGGGGATCCAGTTGTTCTCCCTCGCACCGCCGAGGCTTGTCCGCCGTCCGTGTGGCGTGGTTTACCCTTTGTCATTCCCGCGGATGCGGGAATCCAAATACTTGCCCGCCGTAGTCCGTTTAGACGAAGCTCAAGCGACCTGTCCTCCGAAGCCCCTTAGGGCGAAGGATGGAAGGCGGGTCGTCGTGGGTCAGGCCGGGAAGGCCAAATTTCTGGATTTTGGGGTTTGCGGGTATTTTTCGTTGTGGCTTGCACTCAGACACGGATCAGTTATAATAGACTTTTATATCGTGACGGTGATAATTTTGTTGTGGCTTGCACTCAGACACGGATCAGTTATAATTAACCTCTAAATATAAAGTTGTTGACACCGGTTGTGGCTTGCACTCAGACACGGATCAGTTATAATAGCTTAAGACAAAGGAGCAGTCATAATGGCGTTGTGGCTTGCACTCAGACACGGATCAGTTATAATAGTAAGCCCGCAAGTCCTTGTTTTCTAAGGACTTGCGGGCTCTTTTTTCTAAAATAATTCGAGTTGTTGAGGGGCTGGAGGTGTGGGTTTTCGCATTTTTCCCAAAAAAGTCTGCATTCGGCCAAATTGTTTATCTGTAACAGTAATGAGCCGAACTTCCCCATCGGGAGGCAGAAATTTTTTAACCCTGTTATAGTGAACATCAGCATTTTCCTCACTCGCACAATGCCTTACATACACCGAATATTGTAGCATACTAAAGCCATCTTTCAACAAACTTTTTCGAAAGTATGTATAATCTTTTCGTGCCTTTTTTGTATCCGTCGGCAAATCGAACATCGCAAATATCCACATCGCTCTATATCCGCTTATTATCATAATTTTGGCAAATCGATAAATTTCTGCTCACCTGAAAAACATCTTTGAAGTGAAGCCATCGTCCGATGAAGGCCAACCATTAATGGTCCTTCAAAATCTCCTATTGTTACCGGCTCATACAACACTTCCAAAATCTGAGCTTTAATCGGCTGAGAAAGCTCATCTGGAACACCCTGCCGTTCACAAATATCTCCAACTTTGGCCTCTACAAAACCAC
>CAZZHL010000137.1:0-6457 GCA_964653945.1 uncultured Pirellulales bacterium | reverse complement strand
AAGCCCAGACATATAAGCCCTGCTATTTTCAAATCCACGAAGCCCTGCTTATAATAAATCCAGGCGGCAAGCAAACCTATCGGCGGCACCATCAAAGCAAGCGTTGTACCCTGAGCCGTATGTTGTGACAATCCGAACAAAAGAACCAGACAGGGAATAATGATTATCGCCCCACCTATACCGATTAAACCGCTGAAAGCACCGGTAACGAGACCCAAAAGCAAATACAAAAATATATTCATAATTGTCACCAACCTTGTCTCTGTCATTCCTGCGCAAGCAGGAATCCATTTTTTTTCGATTTATCTTATGCTTTCGCTTTTTTCAACCGAAAAGCTCTTTAAACTTCTCCTCTATAGTAGCGCTTTCACACAGCACCTGGCCAATCAAAACCGCCCTAACACCGACGTCCTTTAGCTTTTCGACATCGTCTCGTGTTTTTATTCCGCTCTCTGATACGAGCTCGTTTTTATTTTCGAGCAGTTCCGCCAATCGGCTGGTCGTGTTCAAATCCACCTTCATTGTCTTTAGGTTGCGGTTGTTTATCCCGATGACGCTGTAGCCCTTTTTGGGAAAACCAATCATACTGCGTACATTAAGAAGCGTATCGGCCTGGTGAACTTCCAGAAGGACGGTTAGTGTCAACTCGGCTGCAGCTATCATCAAGTCCATCAGCTCGCCGGGCTTGAGCGTCTCGGCTATCAGCAGTATTGCATCGGCACCGGCAGCGCGCGATTCATACACCTGCCACTGGTCAATGACAAAATCTTTCCGCAGGATAGGTAAGTCCACCGCCTCTTTTATCTGCTCTATGTATTCGAGCCGGCCCTGGAAGTATTTTTCATCGGTAAGGACGCTGATTGCATCGGCCCCGCATTTTTCATAAGTTTGCGCGATTGCCACGGGGTCGAAATTCTCGCGAATAATCCCCGCGGACGGCGAGGCCTTTTTGACCTCTGCTATAATGTTTATGCCTCGGCTGTTCGGCTTGATGACCGCTTTATAGAAATTACGGCACTTGCGCATGGCGAGGGTCTTTTCTTTAAGCTGCTCAAGACCAAATTGCGACTTGCGAAGTGCAACTTCCTCTTTTTTGTCAGCAATAATTTTATCTAATATATCTGCCAATGTTATTTTACACCTATCGCTTTAAAAAACGTATAGTTAAATACGCCGTCGCTTTGAGCCGTCCTGTACAGGTCGCTTATACCTTTATTCCAGGATTGTTCATCTATCATCCCTTTCGTCACTGCTTCTTCTTTTACGCCCTCGACCATAGAAGTAAATGTTTTTTTGGTAAAGCCTTCTATAAGTTCAGGCTTACTTGCGTCAACATAAACGACTCTCGGACTTACCTTGATATTTCTAAAATCGGCTTTTCTGAGAAGCGGATACAACTGTCTTCCAATTAGCGAATTTCCACCTGCTTTCGCCTGCAGACCAATAAGACATTGTATCGCCAGCTTTGCATGGCCGCTATCAGGGTAAAAATACGCGGAGCCGTGGTCTCCTTCTATCACGGTAATACTGCCCTGCGGCTTCAGGACTTTTTTTAACTGTGCCAGAGCTTCCAAAGGCCTCTTAAGATGTTCAAGCAGAAAGCATACAAATACATGGTCAAATGTATCTTTGCCGAAAGGCAGATTAAAAACATCCGCCTGTTGAGTTTGCACATTTGATATATTTTCTTTTCTTATCAATTCTCTGGTCTGTTTTACAAAGCTCTCAGAGACGTCCAACGATATGAAGTTTGCCTTTGGGCTATTTCTGGCCAATATCACGGTCTGCGATCCCACTCCGCATCCAACCTCAAGGACGCTGCTCCTCGCAGGATACCTTGTATCACAATGGAGAATCTCGGTCAGCGTCTGTGCCTGGTCGGTTAATCGCTGTGTCTCTATTGCCGAATAGCCGTGTACATAATTATCGCTGCTCATAGCATACTTCCTGTCCTGATTATCAAGATGCTTATAACTTTTTATTAGTTACGCTCACATAGCCCATACGAAGCTCGTTGAGCGTATTTTCAAGGACTTTTTCTTCTGCTTCAGTTAAGTTGCCTTTGGTTTTTTCCTTCAGCGTCTCGAGCATATCGATTTGGTATTTTGCCAATTCCAAATCCGGCTCTCTCGGTTCCTGTCCTTTTATTTGCAGAAAACCTAATGCAAACAACGCCTGGGTGGTAAGCATACTTACCAGCGCTGCGAAATTACCCTCGGGCAAAGGCTCATGGCGTTTACCCTGCTCTTCGGGTTTTTTCTCAGATTCCTCTTTTGTGGCTAATATCTCTTTTTCCTTCTGCGCCTCTTTTTTCCAGTCCTCATCGACAATAATCTTTTTTTCTTCTTTTTTCTCTTCTTCAGCCATAATTACTCACCTCGTAAGTTTTTTATCTTTATTACTTTCTGTATTTTTTCGTATCTCTTTCGACGTCTTGCTTCTGCTGACGTTCGGTTATTGACCTTCGTTTATCGTATTTTCTCTTGCCCCTTGCAAGGGCCAGTTTTATTTTTGCAAATCCTCTGTCGTTGAAATAAATTTGCAGAGGCACGAGGGTAAAGCCCCGCTGCTCAAGCTTAGTCCTCATTTTTTGGATTTCGTGTTTATGCAGCAGCAGTTTTCTTTTTCTTTCCGGCTCGTGGCCGGCTGCCCCTGCCTGCTGGTATTGGGCGATTTTTGCACCGACCAGCCAACACTGCCCGTTTTCAATCCTCGCGTATGAGCCGGAAAGGTCACCTTGACCTGCCCGGAGCGATTTCACCTCTGTTCCTAACAGCCCCAGACCGCCCTCGAACTTCTCGATGAGCTCGAAATTTCGATAGGCCTTTTTATTAACTGTTTTGGGCTGCTGCTGGCCTTTGCTCTTACGCGATTTTGCTGCCATTTACGCTATAATATCGAGCAGACAGCTGTTTTGCAAGCCCCGTTAGAAGTAAGTTACCTAACGTCGTGCAGACTTCTAACGGGGCAAGTGTATTGCGATGTTGCCCAGGGAAACCGCGATGAGATAAAAATTTTTAGCCCCCAGACCTGTCCTGAGCGAAGTCGAAGGATTTATACTGGGAGTTTTGGTTCACCCCGCGTTTGACCACCGCCATTTATTACTTAATAAAGCGGATACACAATGGATAGCGATAGTGCTGACCATTATTTGCCTTGACCGCCGCAATCAGCAAAAAGACAAGGTCAACTATGACCACTGCCGCCAGCAGGAAAGCCCCAATACATATAAATGCCAGCACCGCAGAAATAAGTCCATAAATCGTCATGGAAATCTGGAAGTTCACCGCCTCTTTGCCCTGCTCATCTACGAAGGGAAAATCGTCTTTTTTTATCTGCCAGATAACTAATGGTGCAACGACGCTGCCGACGAAAGGTATTATACATCCTGCAAGTCCCGCTAGGTGACATATCATTGCCCACATACGGGCATCTTTACTGATTTCTTCGCTCTTTTGTTCCTGCTGAACTTCCTGGGGCTGTTGCGGCTGGTCACCACCTGAATTTTCTGATGTTTCTGGAGTTTCCTTTGTTTTTGCCATAATTTAGCTCCCTTTTATTTTGTTTCTTTAACCCGCCAAATCGACGCTTCTTTATTTACAAAGACCTGTTTATTTTCTCTTTCTTCGCTGTTTTCGTTCCTGAGAAAATCTTATTTGGCAATTCAAACTTTTTCACAGTTCTAATTTTGGTAGTAAAATATCGCCAAATTGTCTTGCTAATTCAACCATTTCATTCATCTCAGAGGTTGTGACCTGGAGCCAATCACCAGGATACCTTGTTTCGACTCCATAAACGGTTAGTTTGTCAGAAGCATCGGACAATCGAGAAAGTTCCGGGGCAAACGGTTCAGCCAACTGAATTAATCTTCGCAAATCATGTGTTTTTGGTGCTTCTACACCGTGCAAAGTAAGGATAGCTTTCAGCAGCTTCTCAACAAATTGCTGGCAGTGAAAACAAGCTACATCGGTTGGACACTGCTCGCTATTTCTTAAAATTTCTACTGTCGCCCGGTCACTCTGAGCTTTTTCCCGCCACTGTCGAACGGCCTCACGAGTTTCCTTGTTCATATAGAACTTTCCCGTATTTATCCGCGAAATAGACAATATTATTAACAACCGACCGCCAGCGTTTGTATTCCTCCGGCGTCTTCACAATAATATCAAACGAGGCAGGGGCATCAGCTAACAGATGACGGACAGCGCCGTAGCGCTCACGCGGGTGTAGAGAAGTCTCAGCAACTACCAGCAGGTCCACGTCCGAATCGCTCGTAACCTCACCTCGTGCATAAGAGCCAAACAGTATTACCCTTTCAGCACCAAACTCTCGCCCGACTAACCGGCCAAACTCTTCTATTTGTCTCATCGCCACCATTTACTACTTAACCCTCTTAGTCATTCCTCTGAAAACAGGAATCCAATCCTTCTTTCTGCTTTTAATATACCAATAATCACCACCACACAGCAACAACTAAATTGGGCAATGTCAATATTATGCAGGACACAACACAGTGTTGTTTCTTCTTAGCTCAAAGAATTATACGAGTTTTTTGCGAGATTGCCAATTGGCAACGGTCCTTCGCATAAGTTTTGCGTTGGCGTTTTTTCCGGTGAAGAGTTTGAACTGTGCTAAGGCCTGGTTGATAAACATCGATGGCCCGTCAATTCTTTTCAATCTCTTTTTCTTTGCCTGTTGTAGCAGTAGTGTCTCAGCCGGGTTATAAACCGTATCGAAAACCGCCATACCTTTTTTGAGATACTCTTGCGGCAAAAGCGTTGCATTAACATTTGGGTGCATTCCGATGCTCGTACAGTTTATAACCAGTTTCGCATCTAAATTTTGCAAATCATCCAGCCCGGCAAATTCACAATCAAACTCAGCAGCAAGCCGTTCGGCCTTCTGGATAGTTCTGTTATAAATTTTTATTTTTGCACCTGCGTCGCTAAGACCCGCCACTATCGCCCTTGCCACGCCGCCGGCGCCGATGACCGCGACCGGTAGCTTTTTCAAACCAGCTCTACTAACTTTTAGTGCGGAAGTAATTGAATCCAGTGCCGCAGCGTAATCGGTGTTGTAGCCGGCTGTTCTACCATCTTCTTTTATCACTAAAGTATTAACCGCACCGATTTTTTCTGCCAACGTCTCGACAGTCCTGAGCTTACCGTCGAAGGACGGCTCTATAAAGCCCAGTTTTCTCCTGACATAGTTTAAGGCGTTTTGTTTATGCGGAATTGTCACGCTAAAGCCGCGAAAGTTCAGCCATTTTCTGACAATGACGTTGTTCAAAAACAAATCGAATTCGCTTTGCCCCCCTTTTACCAATAGCGGCAGATAAAGTTTGTTCATATTTTTTTCTGCAAAACACGCATTATGAATCGCAGGGCTAAGTGAATGTCCCACCGGCTCGGCAATCACGCCGAAAAGTTCCGTATCGGAGCTTATCGAATCGAAGCGGTACAATTTTTTCAATTGCTCGATTGTCAATTGCCCCGGTGCAGTTGCAGTTTTCTCATCTATGCTGGCAAAAGTAACAAGGCTTCCCAATTTCTTTGCGATGATTCTGCTTATCAGCCCCGCCTCACCCATACAGAATACAATTCGCTCTCCGCTCGTTTGGTGCAGCAAATCGAATCCCTCGAAGCAGTCGTTGATATGATTAGCCGTATAGACGAGCTTTGGTATCGCTGCAGGATATACGGTTAATATACTGCGATACAATTTGCTGATATTTTCAAACTTCCTCTCGAAATCGTGGGCTGATAGAATCAGCCGGCTACTGGGTCTTTGCGATTGTGCCCTTCGCAATCTCTCCTGGTTTTCTACAAAGCGGAATTTTTCGTATTCGAAATCGATAAATTCGGCGCCTGCCTGTAGCGCGCCTGCTAATACTTCGGTTCGTAACCGGTCAGGATACTTTCTTGCTCCGCCTTGTTTCTCATCCCGGCAGGTGACAATGACAGGCACTTTTTCTCGGCCGGCCTTTTTCATCTCGACGACCAGCTCCTTAACCATATCGACGCTTAAGTTCTCGAGGTAATCACTCCGCAATTCGAGCATCTCAGCCCCTGCCGCCAGTGCTGCCTTGATTTGCTTCTTCGCTTCATCCGGATTTTCAGCCGCTATTGGAACCGCTATCTTCGTCACCATAATTCAAACATATAGCAGCCATCAGCCCCAAAAGCAAGAGCAAAAACACAACAGGTTACGGGCCGGATGACCTTGTAATACCCAACCATTACAACACACTCCAGATAAAGGTTTTTCTCGTTATTTTTGGTTGCTGTCTCATACCGTAGTTTTTATAATTTGCAGCTTGATTTAACCATTTTTCCCATATAAACTTATCCTGTTAGAAATAACTCTCTAAACGGCACTTATCCGCGATGGACAGACAAATTATAATAAATGCCGATGATTTTGGCCTGTGTGAAGGGGTAAACAGGGCTGTAGCAGAAGC
>CAZZHL010000136.1:0-6463 GCA_964653945.1 uncultured Pirellulales bacterium | reverse complement strand
AGTAATTGCCTGCTGGATGCCGTATTCAAACGAACGCACCCTGTCCATACCTCCACTGCTCGGCGATTTCGAGCGTGTCTGTTCGCGAATCTCTGCAATAGTGCTGGCCGGCTCAACTCCCAATTCTGCGCCAAGACAGGAATTAGGGTCGGCATCCACTGCAAGTATCGCTCTGCCAGGGCTACTCTCCAGCAAATACCTGATAAGCATAGCAGCCAAGCTCGTCTTGCCCGAGCCGCCTTTTCCACTTATTGCAATAGTTACTGCCATTTTTGTACCTTATATAGTGTATATTTTCTTATATGACTAATCACGCATGATGCATTATGTTCTCCGCTACCGAAGGAAATAACGCTAAATCCGTATGTGGCATAAAACTTGCCTTGATAAATTCATCCATATATTTAGGGTGGCTCATCAAATCAAAGTAGGTCATACTTTTTGCAATCTCCTCGGCTGCTTCCAGAGCTTTTCGGCTTAAGAGAACCGTCTTTGCCCCCGCAATTGACGTGTTTCCCATAAATTGAATCTTCTCAATCGGTACATCTGGTAGCATTCCGATAGTAACGGCCTGCCGAACATTCAGAAAATTTCCGAATCCCCCAGCCAAATAAATCGCATCCAGGTCTTCTGTTTTTGTTTGCGTTGACTCCATAAGTACCCGAATAGCCGCAAAGACTCCTGCCTTGGAGCGAACTAAATTATTAATATCCGCCTGGGTAATTACTATCTCATGGTGATTGCCATCTGCCGGGGCTATCTGGAACTGCTTACCCTCATCTGCCTCCGTTACTCTCGACTCACCATCAGTTATAAACCTTCCGGTTCTATCTATGATACCATTTATGAATAATTCCGCGAGTATGTCCAAAAGTCCCGACCCACAAATCCCAGCCGGATGCTTATTACCAATAGTTTTATATTCTGTTGAACCGTCGCCAAGAATATCCAGCTTTTCGATAGCTCCAGCTTGCGCCCTCATACCATGCTTGACGCCACTTCCCTCGAAAGCAGGTCCTGCCGAGCTTGAGGCACAAGCCAGCCAGTCCCGATTGCCAAGAACCACCTCTCCATTTGTCCCGATATCAACAAAAAGCGATATGCCTTTTTTGGTATAAATTCGCGTAGTCAGCACACCCGCTACAATATCGCTGCCGATATAGGCCGCCACGCTGGGAAGACAATATAACAAACCTCGTTTATCAATTTGAATACCGACCTCCGCCGCACGGATGGGAGGCACAAAACTGGCTGAAGCAACGTAAGGTTCCTTACGTATACGTCGTGGGTCAAGATTAAGCAAAAAATGAATCATTGCCGTGTTACCAGCACATATTACTGCGGTTATATCCTGCAAATCGATTTTCTGCCTCGACGCCAGCGTTACTATCAAGTCATTCACGTCGTGCACGATACGGTTCTGCATCTCATCATACGCTTCATTTTCTTCCACATAGATGATCCGACGAATATAATCTTCGCCGAAATTTATCTGGCTGTTATACTTAGCTTCCGTATCAACTGTAGTGGCATGGGTCAGGTCGATAAGATGAGCCACCACGGTAGTCGTACCCAGGTCAACTGCTACAGCAAAATTGGTCTCACATCGCCTGCCCGGTTCAACCTCAATTACCTCCGTAGTTCCACCACGATGACCTATTGTTACCGCTACCTTGTAATTCGCTTTAAAAAGTACACTTGGAAGTTTTTGCAAAATGCGAATTCCGGTTTGCATTATAGGAGCGTCGATTTTCTCTCGTATGGCAAAATAAAGACGCTCATGGTCTGCGGTATGGTCCTGAACACTCGGCGGTGTCATTTCAAGACACAGCTTCTGAACCAATGGGTCATACTCAAATACCCCCGCTGTCGGCTCACCGGCCAGCTCACTGAATCTATGGGCGTCCGAGTCCATAAGTATTTGACTTGTTTCCAAAGTATGAAACTTCGGGACCGTCACGGTCATATCGGAAAGCACCTTTGTCTGGCAGGCCAGGACAACATTTTCTCTTGTCTCATCGGGTGTAAGTAAAGTGGTAGGCCTGCTTTCGAAATGACCCTCGTCAATTATTACTTTGCACTTGCCGCAGTATCCGTCTCCGCCACAGATACTACTTAAATAAATGCCTGCTCTGCGGGCCGCCTTAAGCAGAATCGTTCCGCTGCGAACTTTAACTTTCAAGCCGCTCGGCTCAAAATGTACTGTGCATTCTTTCTTTTTACTCTCTTCCATTCTTATGTCCCGTGGCCCATGTCTCGTGGCCCGTATGCCATACGAGCGACGAGTCACAAGCGACGATTTTACTTCCAGACTTCCTGTAGAAATTTAGGTATCATCGAACTTTCTCTCGGCCCAACCATAACATCCCAGTTAGTGGCCTCTTCGAGTTTACCGCTCATCACCGCAACGTAACCGGGAATTATTAGTTTGCGGTGCTTGACAAGCTTGTCCACATTATGTTTGGTCATAGCATCAGATACCGTTTTTTCGTTGAGCTTGTCTCCCGAATAAGCCGTCAATACACTCGTACCTTCGGTATCGACCACAAGGATATAGCTTGGTACCCTGCTGGCTTCGACATCTGATTCAACTGTGTAATACGTCAGTGAAAAGTTTGTTGTAAACATAAACGGTGAATTCTCATCGGGCTCACCGATAGGATATACTTTGGGCTCTACCTGGACCGGCTTCTGCGGGTCGCTGAAAACATTCATCACTGCGGTCAGCATTGGCAAAAACACGTATGGCTCGACAGTATCAACCACAACGATACTGGAATACTTGCAAATCAGACTAATAGCAGTCGCTGCTTGTTGGTCTGCATCGCCTGCCCGACGGACAAGCCTTTGGGTAGGCGGGCCTTCTGTAACAAAGGATATAGTTGGATAACCTAAAGGTCTGAAGGCCTTTTTCAGTGACAAAGCCCGCATCCTTGTAAGGTTATACAACTTATCCCTCAAGTTAGAAACATCAAGGTTTAATACAATATCCTCAACTCCGTGGGCTTTAATTTTCTCGCTCAAATCTGCAAGGGCCTCAATTGAATCAGCTTTCACAACAAGCGGACAGTTGTTTTCTTTGGCTATTTTAGCCATTGCCTCGGCCGTATCAGCACTTGCCGACGCAAGCAAAGGCACTGCTTCTTTGGTTTTGGCGACCGCAGCAGCCATGGCCTCAACCGAATCAGAAACCAAAATTAGCGCAAGATTGCTGCCTGCACCACAGGTGGCATTTTTTACCGTTTCAGCAACCTTCGCAAAAGTTGAGGTCTCGCCGCTGTCATTGATAACAGCTATAGCCGTAACTGCGAGCTTAGTTCCGACTCGCTCAAACTTCAACGCATTTATGGACTCAATGCGTTTGGTTAAATCCTCACCGCTAAGCTTATCCGAGACACTTGCCCCTATGACTGTAGGATTATGAAATTTCTCTTCATGCCGGAACATAACTGTCTCTTGTCCAACCGCCACCTGATTATCACCGCTACCGAATGTAACTTTGCACATCGGCGGAGCAGCAGCAGCAGCGAGTTTCTCTTTGGCCTCCTGTGAAACATCGGGACAGTCTTCAAGTTTGGCACGTTTCTGGGCAAGGGCCATTGCAAAGGCCAGACAGGTAGGCATACCACACTTTTTACAGTTGGTTTTTGGTAAGAGTTTGAAGATTTCCAATCCTGTTAATGCCATTAAAACTTTCCTTTCCTCATTTCCGGTATATTCCAAATTTCATAATAAGACTCAGGTCTGTGTCCATCCGTGTTTCCATCCGTGTCAGTCTGTGTTTTAGAACATTGGCTTTAAAGTAGTTACAGGATGCCCAGCTTTGGTAATAAATTCCAGTACTTCTTCTTCCGTAGTAGCCGTTTTCTCGTCAGCTATCTTAGCGAGGAAATCTTGGCCACCAAGTTCAAGTTCTTCTGCTCTTTTGATAAAGGATTCTTTAATCTCCTCCTTAAGCATCGTAGGCATCCAGACAATTCTTTTGATTCCACCTTCAGCAGCAATGAATTTTCTTGAGAGGATGTAGTGCTTTGAATGCCCGATGAACCCGGGCGTTTGCTGTCCGCCGCCGACAGTGCCGGCGAGCGTTGAAAATTTCATCCCGCAAGGCGTCATCTCAGGAAATTCTCTGTTTACAATCATTATCCCGCCTGTACTGGGCAGAACCGCAGCGATGCATTCGAAACATCCACAGGAGGTCATTGGGTCGGTAATCATACTATACTGGCTCATTCGTTCGATGTTACCACCGCTGGCCTTGAGAACAAAAGCGTTTACCTTGTCCCACTGCCCTATGGTCGGCTCGATGCACTTACCTTTCGATATGGGCTGATTTGGCCCGGTTGGAATTATCTCGTATGCGGCCCTGCAGTCCAGCCAGCTATAAGCACCGCACAAACCAGGACGCTCCGGCGAAACTACACAGACGTGGTTCGGAGCAAAACTCTGGCACAGTGTACACGAGTAAAATGTCTCTACATCCTCATCCGCCATACCAGCCAGACGTGCATCGCGCTCAGCATATACTTTCGTCGCCTGCTCACGCAATTTTAGAACCTGCTTTTCATCTGTGAAGAGCTTAATTTGAACCTTATCCAGAATACTCGAATACTGGTCATGAAACATTGCATGCAGCAGCTTGCCGATATGCTCAAGTCTGAACCCTGCTTTGAAAGCATCTTTGCTGATTCGCACCCAGATAATATCCCGCTGGCCCATATGCCACAGTCCCTGGGCTTCGTTCATAAACGTATGAATTTGGCGCTCAAGCACGGGTTCAAAATCAGCCTGCATTTTCCGACCAGCCACCTCAACCACAACTGCCAGCGGCATCTTGCCACCTGCCTCGACCGAATCTACATTCGACCCCTGAACTTCTACTTTGCCGTCCTCAACCTCACTTATATCCAACATTCTCAGCCATTCAAACGCCGGTGTTCTTTGTCCGCCAAACTCGCAGTACATATCTTCCTTGCGGATACGCTCACCCTCAAAAGCTGGGCTATGTGCCACTGGAATATCCACTTCCGCCACCTTTATCTTCAAGCCGCGAACCTCGATGGCTTTCTCTACAATCTGGTCATGTGATACATTAGAAACGACGTGCTCATAAGTGCATACACCAGTAGGAAGAATCTCCGGAATATCTGAATCAGCAATAGTGGGAAATCCATAATTAATTGCGCCGGCTGCGGTGGCGTACCATTCATCGGTTACCTCACCTAAAGCCATAACAAAAGCAAAGATTCTATTTTTATTGTACAGCAGGTTCCGCCGGTAATCGCCCGGCTGAACCCCGCCGAAAGTAAGCGCTGCCCGGCTGGCAAATCCCAGAGCATATATTGCTGAGGTAATTTCTTTTCCGAAAGGTATCAGACGTGTTTCCCATCCTAATTGAACACCGCCTTCGACAAGCTGCTCGGCGAAAGTTGTGCCATTATGATGTCCAGCCATAAAAACGTACAGGCAACGCTGTTGTAATTTACGTGCTATATCAACCGCTGTTTCAACATTCGGAGCCGCTCCCGCAATTGCTGCAAATCCCGGCGCTGTGCCATCAACAAACTGTATACCGCGCTCACGAAGGATTACATCGTCAGCCGCTCCCAGCCAGATATCATCCACCGGATTAGGCCCAATCAGATATTTGCACGCTTCGATAATCTCTTCCGCAAAAAGCGTCGCCATTCCAGCATCTAAGGTCGGACCCAGGTAAGGTACCCACAACTCATCGTCAACAAGAGGAGGTAGCAAACTTTTGATTTCCTTCATAACCTCCTCGAAATCGGATAGCTTCTCTACCGCTATTCCCGTCATCGAGTAAATAATCGGCATGTAATAACCGGTGTTCGGAAACTCGACCCGGCAATCTTCGCCCTTTTCCTTGTTCGCTTTCGCCAGAATATCTTCCGCCCGTTTGGCTATTCTTTTAGCGCCGCGTATCGCCGCTGATGCAATAATCTTTGACATCGACTAATCCTTTCTTATTTTCACCCCCGCGTCTTGCTATCGCAAGACAACAGCGGGGGCAAGTCATTCTACTGCCAAAGCTCGTCGGTCCTCCATATCGTAAAGCTTGCGTTCCTTCTCTACATTAATTCCAAGAGCGTCACGTTTGCTCTCGATATGTTCGAGCATCATACCAGCGGCCTTGACCGGGTCTCGTTCAAAGGCCCATTTGCCGCCTACATCTTTTTCTATTTCTTCAGTTAGATAACGTGTTAAGTTTGGAGCGCCGAGGACCGGCAGTGGCTCGGCAATAACGGTATAGACCCCTGAAGCAACGAAATACATTCCGATTGAAACGGCCTTTTCTGACATCCATTCAGGGGCAGCACCGGCGACAGGTAGTTCTGAGATATCGTCGCCGAGACCGCCCTCGGCAACCACATTCGCTAATATTGTCAAAATCCTGCTGTTATCCACGCACGAGCCGACGTGAAGCACTGGCGGTATACCTACA
>CAZZHL010000135.1:0-6478 GCA_964653945.1 uncultured Pirellulales bacterium | reverse complement strand
GATTACAAGGATATTGATACCTTGCAACGGCTCTTGACTAATCGCGGCAAGATATACTCACGTAAACGCAGCGGTAATTGCGCCGGATGTCAAAGGAAAGTGAAAAGGGCAATAAAGCGCGCCAGATATATGGGACTGCTGCCGTTTACGGCGTAATTTTTTTTGCCACTAAGACATAAGGGCACTAAGTTTTTTTAACTTTTAATTTCTTTGTGACTTTGTGGCTAATCATTTTTTTGGAGAATGGAATGAAGGTTTTGCTTTTTGAAGATGTCAAGCCGCTCGGCTGGCTTGGAGATATCGTAGAGGTAAACGATGGTTACGCGAGAAACTATCTGCTGCCTCAGGGCTTGGCTAAAGTTGCAACCGAGTCGAATGTAAGGGCAATTGCTGATGCAAAGGCCAGGCGCGCCGAGCAAAGAATACATGGTAAAAAACGGCTCCAGGAAGCGGCCAGGAAGGTCGAAGGGGCCGAGGCGGTACTGGCGGCCAAGGCCAATGAGCAGGGGGTCCTGTTCGGCTCAATCGCCGCAGAGGCAATAGCGAAAAATCTGCGCGGACAGGGCTTCGAGGTTGCCGATGAAGTGGTGCAGCTGACCACACATATAAAAGAGGTTGGGACCCATGCGGTAACGCTTAAATTCGACGATGATTTGATCGTTATAGTCAATGTTGTGGTCGTGCCCGAAGGAGTCGATGTTACATCCGTTCTCCATAGTCCCGAAGGGATACCTCACGGTACTACGCCAGCGGCTTCGGAAGCGCAGCTCGACGAGAAGGATGAATCGGTCTCCGCAGGGGAAGACCCAGCCGTGTCGGAAGTGCAGCCCGACGAGACGGAGCAAAATCCGCCGGAGGCGGAGTAATCAGAAGAAGCTGGCACAGGATTTGCCATTTCGAATTCGAAAGATATATTTAAATACTCTCGAATTCGGTTCGATTTTATCCCGTCAGAGTAGGTTTTTTTTCTTGACTTTTAGCGGAAATACCCTATAATAATACCAGATTCGCGGTAGTTTTCGATGTTCGTTCATCGGAGGAACCCGGCTTCGCCTTTGGCTATGCCGAGGCGAGCATTTCTTAATTTCACACGGCGGTGAATAGTTTCTAAAAGGCTTACTGAGCAAGGAGAAGAGTGATGAAAAGCAAATCAAATCTTTTGGTGGCAGTCATTTTATTTTTTGTTTCCAATAGCGGTTATGCAATAACGACCAGTTTTCAGGGCCTGGGCCACCTTCCAGGCGGAGATTTCGGCACCTATGCTGCTGACTGCTCAGCTGATGGCTCAGTCGTCGTGGGAAGTATCGAATCGTACTCGGTGATATTCGAAGCTTTCCGCTGGGAAAATGGTCAAATGATTGGTCTTGGTGGCCTTACCGGAGAGTACTATTTGAGCATGGCTTATGGTATCTCATCTGACGGCTCAGTTGTCGTAGGACACAGCATATCGGCCCAGGACATCGTCGAAGCGTTCCGTTGGGAGAATGGCATTATGGTAGGCCTGGGCGACCTGCCTGGCGGTGACTTTATCAGCGCAGCCAGCGGCGTTTCAGCAGATGGCTCGGTCATAGTGGGAGAGAGCAGCTCGGACTCGGGTGTCGAGGCCTTTCGCTGGGAGAATGGTGTGATGACCGGCCTGGGTTACTTGCCGGGCGGCGGCTTTAAAAGGAGTCAAGCATTAGCTGTTTCATCCGACGGCTTGGTCGTCGTAGGATGGGGCCGCTCGCTCAGTGGTGAGGGTAAGGAAGCCTTCCGCTGGACCGAGGAAACTGGCATGGTTGGTCTGGGATATCTGCCAGGCGGTGACTTTGACAGCAGGGCACGTGGCGTCTCGGCGGACGGTTCTGTCGTCGTGGGATACGGCACATCGGCCTTGGGCATAGAGGCCTTTCGCTGGGAAAATGGCACAATGGTTGGCCTGGGCGACCTGCCCGGAGGTGACTTCTGGAGCGAGGCTAGTGATGTCTCAGCCGATGGGTCAGTCATCGTGGGACATAGTCGATGGTCGGAATTTGACTGGGATGCATTTATTTGGGATGCAGACAATGGTATGCGAAAACTCCAAGATGTCCTGGTAAATGACTGTGGCCTCGACCTGACTGGCTGGACACTTGGAACTGCTAATGGCATATCCGCTGATGGCATGACGATAGTGGGTACTGGGATAAACCCTTATGGAAATGCCGAGGGTTGGATAGCGACGATACCCGAACCAACATCGCTCCTGCTGCTTGGGCTGGGCGGATTATTTTTGAAAAGGAGAAAGAGTGGATGAAAAGTAAAACAATTTTTTTGGCGGTAGTCATTTTATTTTTTGTTTCCAATAGCAGTTATGCAGCAACGGCCAGTTTTCAGGGTTTGGGCCATCTGCCAGGCGGCGAATACTATAGCCTTGCACAAGGCGTCTCGGCTGATGGCTCAGTCGTCGTGGGAGTAAGCGATTCGGCCTCGGGAAACCAGGCCTTTCGCTGGGAAAATGGCGTAATGACTGGCCTTGGTGACCTGCCGGGCGGCGACTTCGAAAGCGAGGCATGGGGCGTCTCGGCTGATGGCTCGGTTGTGGTTGGAAGGGGCTGGTCGGCATTAGGTATGGAGGCGTTTCGCTGGGAAAATGGTCAAATGGTCGGCCTCGGCGACCTACCGGGCTTTGAATACGGTAGCGAGGCTCGGGACTGCTCGGCTGATGGCTCGGTCGTCGTGGGAGCGGGTACCGTGTTTTTGGAGTTTACCACCGGTGAGGCGTTTCGCTGGGAAGACCTCAATGGCAATGGCTTGGTTGACCTGGATGAGAAACTGGACAACCATCCCGAGTTTGGCCTTGGTGACCTGCCGGGCGGCGGCTTTGGAAGTTGTGCCATTGATGTCTCTGCCGATGGCTTAATCGTCGTGGGATACAGTTTTTCGGCAATGGGCCAAGAGGCCTTTCGCTGGACTCAGGAAACTGGCATGATTGGCCTGGGCGACCTGCCAGGAGGCAAATTCTACAGTTGGGCATGGGGCGTTTCGGCTGATGGTTCGGTCGTCGTTGGAGAAAGCAACTCGGCCTTAGGCTACGAGGCGTTTATCTGGGATGCCGACAATGGTATGCGAAACCTCCAGGATGTCTTCGTAAACGACTATGGCCTTGACCTGACCGGCTGGACGCTGGACAATGCTTTTGGCATATCCGATGATGGTTTGACGATTGTCGGTGGCGGGAACAATCCGGCTGGATATTACGAGGGCTGGATAGCGACGATACCGGAGCCGGCGACGGTTTTGCTGCTGGGCTTGGGCGGAATTTTCATTAGAAAAAGACCCCGCTTCGCCCAAAGGGCTACGCAGGGCAGGCGGCAGACAATTGAAAATTGAAAATCGTAACTCGAAAATCGCTTGCTGGAACGGGATTTGCTATTACGTATACGTATACGTAGCGTAATCGTACTCGTAACGTATTCGTATAGAGATATTTAATAATTACGTATTCGTAGCGTATTCGTATAGAGATATTTAATAATTACGAATTCGAATTCGTGCAATTTTTTAATTGCTTACTACGAACTCGATACGAGTTTTTATTTGCCACACTCGTCTCGGCGTAGGCATGAGCCGTAGCCGGAGATTACACAGAGATATTTAGGCTGCCTAATATAAAAAGTCCGAACCGCCCCTGACAAACGACATTTTGGGGCAGGCAGAACAAAGCAGCTATTTATTGCCTGTGATGCTAATAGATAATTGCGTTTGCCTTTTCTATTTTTTTGACAACTTCGGTGCCATCAGTAAGGTTGCAGATATAGTCGTCAAAGCCCTTCTGCAGTAGAGCAGATGATTCAGAATTGCTTAGCTGTTTTGCAATTGCTATAATTTTGATAGTCTGCAAATCCTCATCCGCACGGATACTTTTACAAATCTCCGTCGCATTTATATCTTTGGCAGAAAGGTTCACCAGTAGGACATGAGGAGCAAAATTCTGTGCGATTATACCGGTCTCAAAATTGCTCTGGGCTATTTGCACTTCATAGTCGTCTTTGCTTCGCAGACTGTCAGCCAAACTCTCGGCTGCGTCATTGTCGCTATCGACTATAAGAACGCGAATCTTATCTGTGGCAGGTTCATCAGTAGGCATATTATGCGCTTTCATAAACTGAACAAGCTCGCTGACAGGAATTCTGCGGTCCTTTCTGCCCGGTATACGATAACCTTTCATCTGTCCGGTATCAAACCACTTTGAAACAGTCCTTGGTGCAACGTGGCAAGTCATAGCCACTTGGCCTGTTAAGATACGATTAAGAGCAGAATTCCGAATGAAATCGGATATGCCTTTGAATCCAAGGTCCATAGCTGCATTAGCGAGTAATAGTTTTTCCTCAGAAGTTAATCTGACGTTTACCTGTACAGTTCTTTTTCTGGCAGATGCTGGCTGCGGCGGCCTTTGACCACACTCAAGCATTGTAGCAACGGCAACCATCAGCGCTTCTTCTGTAGCTTTGTAACACTTTTCAGGTGTCTTGGCATCAGCAAAAACCGTGGGAAGTTCTACAGAGCTGCCAATGAAGCCCAATCTGTCATTTTTCTCAAGTGTCATTCGGTAACCAGATGCAATTTTCTTAGCTTTGCGCAAAGTGGACTCCTTAAAAGGATGGTTAAGCCCTTTAGATTTCACCTCGGTCTTTGAGGAATTTTTTGAATCTCTCAACATACTCGGCATCTACCTTTCTTTCGCGAACAGGGATAAGCCAGGGTAACTCACCTTCCTTAACGAAAACCCGATACGGTTCATAAATCTTTTGCAGCTTCCAGCCATGCGATTCAAACAACCCGAGTACCTTTTCAAAATCAACATAGAGGGCCATCGCTTAGTCTCCTTACTAGATGTCCACTGTCCTGGCCTCGCTACAGTTTTTTCAAACCGCTACGGATTCCTTTCCAGCAAACATCAGGAAGTACCCCACGATGGGCCTTCAACTTCCTGGGCCAGAAGATTTTCATATACAGTATAGTCTAAGCTATACAATAAGTCAAGTCTTTTTTTAACTTTTTTTTCAAATTTTTTTATCATTTTTGTCAGATCTTTATCGAGCAAATAGGCGAAAAGTAGTTTTGAGTTAAGCATAAACCCTTAATCCACAATGGATTGTAAAAATTTCCGTTGTAAACATCGTGGGGGGATAGAGTTACAGAAAAAAATCAATCAAATACGCAGGGGAATTTTTTGAAGTTTTTTTGCAATTTGGTACAGTTACAGACTCAGTTGTAATCAACCGATGAGTTTATGTCATTTGCTACTCTGCCCCCATGTCTTCCTGTCGCCTGCCCCTGCGTCTCCCGTCGCAAGACAGGGCTGCGGGCCACTTCGCGTGTTTCGGATTCCGACATTCGATATTAGGATTTTATTATCCTTCGCTACCTAATGCTCTCTATAGATTTCTTTGCCTCTTATGTAAAGCCAACATACCAAAGCCAAGAATTATCAATGACGCCGGCTCGGGAATCTGAATGATAGTCAGGGTATCTACGATAGTATCCCAGTCATAATCACGCAGGTTGATAATGGCGTCTGGATAGTCCAGGCAGTCCAGCTCAATCTCGAAATGGCAAGCAAGATTTCGAAGATGGTATGAATCCGAAGCAAAGAAGAGTGAGTTTCAACGCTTGAGTCCTCAGGAGATTCAAAGAAATATTTGGAATATGAGGAATTGATTAAAGATATCAGAATCGTAAACAACGCAATCGTAGAATATGCTAAACTACTTAGAAAAGTTGCTGAAGGTAGCATAGAAAGCAACTAAGTCCTTGAACCACAAGGGATTGTAAAAAAATCTGCTATAAGCATCGGCGGGGGATAGGGTTACAGAATATTTTCAATCAAATACGCAGGTAGTTGCGCGCAAAAATCAAAAATTCTGAAATTTTTTTATTCATTTCTGAATAAGCACTTACGTAAATCGCCTCTTCAAAAAATCAGCCAAATTTCAATCAAACGTGCAGGTTCGTCCTAACTATGGGGGGGCGAGTGTGTTGATGAGTAGATGAGTGAATGAGTGGATGAGCAGGTGCGATGATGAGTAAACAAATGGATGATTTCGACAAGTGGGTTGGATACGTGAATGGAAAATGTGAGGAGTATTTCAGGGGGGATATATCGCAGGCAACGATGCTGGTTGTGATTGAGGCGGCAGCGGGAAAAATGAGGTTGATTAGTATTAAAACAGTTAATGATGCAATGGCGTCTGCGAATCCGGAGGAGCCGGAATGAGACAAGTTGGGGAGGTAATGAGAGGAATTCATCGAACACTTACACAAGAGGCAAGCTGCAAAATCGACCGGAGCAGGACAATCGAACAGCAGGTCTTAATGTTTCACGAAAAGCTCATAACAATAATCCCGCCGAGAGACCAGTCAGACAGGACGAGCTTTAGAAGGATTAGCAACCTGCTGCTGAGAAAAATAAAAGACAAGGAATTTCAGCCGGAAATTCTTGAAAAGGTCCTGCGAT
>CAZZHL010000134.1:0-6530 GCA_964653945.1 uncultured Pirellulales bacterium | reverse complement strand
GTACAAATTTTCGGTCTTTCCAATCTTCTTCAATCTCTCAAATATTAATATCCATCCACAATCTCGGTCAGGGTCTACTTCGCACTTGCCGTCTTGAGCACCGCCACAAGGGCCGTTAAGAAGTCCCTTTGAACACAACGTCAAGGGGCAAAGACCACCTGTCAGTTCAACAATACATTCGCCACAAAGTGAACAGTACTCGGTAATAAAGTCTTCGGCTATCGTCTCACCGCCAAATATTGTGTCACAGCCGGGATGCACCTTGGACCCTTCTGTAGCATCTATCACCGTATGTACACCCTGGCCGCATGCAAGAACTAAGAATGAGTCCGCCTTCTTTGCCTGCTCTTCGTGCTCAATGTTAAGCAACTCTTTAGTAACTGAGAGCTTACAAAGGCTAACCCCGCTTGGTGTAGCTGTAGCTCCTACAACTTTGACGTTCTTCGCCTCTAAACGGTCTTTCATCTGCTGTGCCTGTTTGACTCCTCCCGATTGACACTTCTCAGCACAATTGCCGCAACCAATAACAAAGACCTTTTCTCCCTCCTCTAAATATCCAATAATCTCAGCTAATGGTTTCTGTATAGTTGCATGCATTTATTTTCCTCCTTTGGATTCTTACAAGCCGGCTCCATTAAGGATGGCCGGTACTTTATCGTCCCAACCTAACGGCATCAGGTGAATGCCTTGACAATAATCTCTAATCTGCTTAATGGTCCGCACCGCAATTTCTATTCCGGTCTGGCCGGATTTTGTCTTCTCCTTATCCTTTCTCAGCTCCTCAATTAGCTCCTCCGGCACATTAACACCAGCAACATTGGCGTTCATAAAGTGGGCCATCCCGACAGATTTTAAGATAACCAGTCCTGCCAGAATCGGCACATTAAAATCGGAGGTTTGCTTGATAAATTCCTTAAATTTCTTGGTATCGTAAACGGCCTGAGTCTGGAAAAACTGTGCCCCCGCTCGAATTTTCTTTTTCATCTTGATGATATGAAGTTCCAAAGGTTCTGCTTCTGGCGTGACTACCGCACCCAGGAAAAATCCAGGAGCTGCTTCCAGGTCATTTCCCGCCAAGTCTTTACCCTGTTGCAGCTTAGTCGCAGCTGCGAGTAGCTGAACCGAATCCAAATCAAATACACCTTTAGCCTGTGGATGGTCACCCAAACTCTGATGGTCGCCGGTTAAACACAAAATGTTCCTAATTCCCAGCCCGTAGGCGCTCAGCAGGTCAGATTGCAAAGCCAGACGATTGCGGTCTCGACAGGTCATCTGCAATACCGGCTCCACTCCCTGCTCAATCAAAAGGCGACAGGTAGCAAGCGAACCAAATCTCATCACCGCGCTTTGAAGGTCAGTGACATTGAAAGCAGTTACTCTTTCTTTTAAAGGTACTGCTCCCTGGATGTATTTTTCTATATTTACTCCTTTTGGCGGACCAATCTCGCTGGTTACAACAAATTTACCCGACGTCAAAGCTTCCTTGAGTTTCGTCATTTATTGGTCCCTTCTCTTATGCGTTTGCAGCCCTTTTAGCCGATTCAACTGTATTATAAAGCAGCATTGTTATCGTCATCGGGCCTACGCCACCCGGAACAGGCGTAATAAGTGAGGCCTTTTCTAAAACTGCCCCAAAATCAACGTCGCCAACAAGACGATAACCTCTCTTTTTTGTTGCGTCATCAACACGGTTAACGCCAACATCAATTACCACCACACCTTCTTTTACCATATCTGCGGTGATTGTGTTCGGCCGACCAGCAGCAGCAATGAGAATATCTGCCCGTCTGGTATGAGAAGCAAGGTCCTTTGTGCGGGTATGACAGACAGTAACGGTAGCATTTCGGTTCTGCTGTTTTTGGATTAGCATATTGGCCAGGGGCTTTCCAACAATATTGCTTCGCCCGACAATTACTACATCTGCACCTTCGATTTTCACTCCGCTGCGGATTAATAGCTGGATAACTCCATGCGGTGTACATGGCAAAAATGCCTTTTCGCCAACCACCATCTTGCCCACATTCATTGGATGAAATCCGTCAACATCTTTGGCAGGGTCGATGGCCAAAAGAACCTCGGCCTCATTAAGGCCCTTAGGCAAAGGCAACTGAACCAAAATACCGTTGATTTTTGGGTCTTTGTTCATCTTCTCGACCAGTGCCATTAAATCTTCCTGGGAAGTCTCTGCAGGCAGACGGTTATCATCAGAATAAATTCCTATTTCTTCACAGGTCCGCTCTTTGGCTGTAACATAGGACTTTGAAGCAGGGTCCTCGCCGACCAGGATAACCCCCAGCCCCGGCACAACGCCCTGCTCTTTTAGCTTGGCTACCTCGGCTTTTAGTTCCGCCCGCATATCAGCGGCTACCTGTTTGCCATCTATAATTTGTGCTGCCATTTTTTTCTCCAGTGTATTTCGTAATTAGATTCCCAAGAAGCGCCTCTCAGAAAAGACCCTGCACCTTTCCTGTGTTTACATCCACATCAATCCTGCGGAATGCAGGGTCTGAAGCAGTACCCGGCATCAGCTTAATCGCGCCCGCCACGGGCACGATAAAGCCGGCACCTTTATAAACAAGAATATCGCGAATTGGAAGCTCCCAATCTTTGTGTCTGCCCTTTAAATCCGGGTCGTGAGACAAGCTAAGGTGGGTCTTGACCATACACGTACCCAATTCACCAGCTTGCGGGTCAGCTTCAAAGACCTTTGCTTTTTCCAGCGCCTCATCAGTATAAGTTACGCCATCAGCTCCATATACCTCTTTAGCAATCATCTCAATTCGTTTTCTCAACGGCGTGTTTAACTCGTATAGGAACTTGAAGTTATTTTTTTCATCGCAGGCCTGAATTACTGCTTCCGCCAGCTCAATTGCTCCGTCGCCACCTTTGAGCCAGTGCTCTGAAACCGCAGCCAAGGCCCCGTTTTGCTCAGCGATTTTGCGAACAAGCTCTATTTCGGCCTTAGTATCAGTATGGAAGCTATTGACACAAACAACCGGCCTAACACCACTTTTCTTGACAGTTTCGATATGGGCAATAAGATTTTCGCAACCCTTTTCGACCAATTCAAGATTTTCGGTTGTATATTCATCAGCCAAAGGTATGCCCGGTTTAACAGTAGGCCCGCCTCCGTGCATCTTCAAGGCACGAATAGTAGCTACAACAACTACTGCATTAGGCACTAACCCAGACATGCGGCATTTCAAGTTCCAGAACTTCTCAAAGCCAATGTCAGCCCCAAATCCACTTTCCGTTACATGATAATCACCCAGCTTTGTCCCTATTCTGTCAGCGATAATAGAACTTTGCCCGATTGCTATATTCGCAAATGGACCAGCGTGAACAAATACGGGCTGACCTTCAATGGTTTGCAGCAAATTTGGATTTACCGCCTCAACCATCCAGGCAGCCATTGAGCCATCGACTCCAAGGTCAGCAGTAGTAACTTCGTTACCTTTCTTATCATAAGCTACAACAATTCTGGCAATCCGCTCTCGCAAGTCCTTTAAATCCTTAGCGATGGCCAAAATGGCCATCACTTCGCTGGATACGGTGATTTGAAATCCCGAATCCATCTCGTAGCCATCCATTTTTCCGCCTTGACCAATCCTGATGTTGCGAAGCGCCTGAGCACAAAAATCCATCGCCCATGACATTTGAACCCTTTCGGGGTCGATATCTATTCTTTTGAGGTTGCTTTTCGCTAACCGAGCATCGTCATAGTTTCTCTCGTGCTGCATACGAGAAGTCAAGGCCACCATAGCAAGATTGTGAGCGTTTGTAATAGAATCAATATCACCTGTAAGCCGGATGGAAAAAGGCGTCAATGGAATGCACTGAGCAAGACCTCCACCTGCAGCGGAACCCTTGATATTAAATGTAGGCCCGCCGCTCGGCTGTCTTATCGCTCCGACCACACGCCTGCCTAATTTACCAAGGCCTTCTATTAGTCCAACGGCAGTGGTACTTTTTCCCTCCCCCAACGGTGTTGGCGTAATAGCGGTTACATCAATGTACTTTGCTGACGGTGCATCTTTCAACCGCGCATAAGCCTTCTGGTAATCTACTTTGGCCAACTTGCGGCCCATAGGTATTAGCTCATCATCATCCAAACCCATCTCACGAGCCAGCTGGCTGACAGGTTTCATCGTTTGCTCAGCTGCTTCTGCAATCTGCCAATCCTTTAACTTTGTCGGGTCAAGCTTCAATTGTTAACTCCTTATATCTTGTCTTTATATTTTTTGCATAACACTTCACGCTTTATTCATATCTGCATACACCTTCAAGAAGCTGTCTGAATATATCTGTTTATTCATCAGCATATCAGAAGTTGCCACTACATTGACCAGGTCTTTGTCAAACACATCCGCAATCGCCGAATCCAGGCCATGGGAAATAGCCATAGCAAGGAAAATTCGATTTATCAAACTTCTTTCACTTGCTCCCTGAGAAATATTTGACAGGCCTACCGTCATATGGACAGGCGGGTCACAAAGCATCCTTATCTGTTCCATTGCAGTCAGAACATTGGTCGGCTGAACCTGGGCATTCGGCACCTTGACCGGCAACACAATGGGGTCAATGAATAACCGCTGGGCGTCAAAGCCCTTTTCCATCGCATTGGACACGATCTCCGCAGCGATAGCCACACGGGTATCTACATCCTGAGGTACCCCATTTTTGTCCATGGTCAGGGCGATAATACTTGATTTGGGTCCCGCCTGGTCTGCCATTTCTATGTATTTGTCCAGGATTTGGTCATCGGTTTTCCTATTTAATGGTGTAGAGTTAAGGATAACCCTGTTGGTGGTATTGATAACTTTCAGTCCGGCTGCAATTACATCTGGTTTTTGTGAATCCAGGCACAACGGTGTTGTGCAGGTTTCCTGGATGGTTTCAACCAGCCATTGCATTGTCCCTTCCTGGTCTGCCGCGGCAGTACCAACATTCACATCCAGATATGTTGCACCTGCCTCGGTTTGCCTTTTGGCCAGCTCCTGAATGACTTTCTTGTCTTTTTCTGCAATGGCCCGTTTAACATCGGTAAACATTCCGTTGATTCTTTCTGCAATCAATATCATAACATTCTCCCTTGTTTCGTCACCCGTGCCCAGGGTTCTGTGCCCAAAGTTACGACCAAATTTGATTGATGAAACTCTTAACGGTAGCGACGGCCTTTGGATGTCGCATACGGATTATATTAACGCCGGCTTGCAAAAGACAAACGGCAGTAGCTGCCTCCCACATCGGCCCTCGCTCAGCAGGTGGACCCCAACCAGGGGCATCCACGAGCTTGGCCTCCTTTGCCCGCCAGGATTCGAAACCGACGTCGCAAATAACCGGCATTGCCATCATTTTATCGCCGGTAAGTGCCGCCAAACGCTGGCGTTCCTGAATCGAATATGAATACTCCATTCCGTAGCCCAACGCCCCGGTATCCTGAAACGCTACTATCCGTTCAAGTGGAAAGCCCATATCCGAGGCCAAGATGTTCACCTGCTTGCCGATGTTAATATCCAAAGGCGCCTCGCTGATAAGAAAATGGCCGTCGGCTAAGGCAATAGCCGTCAATGACTTGTAATTATCTTCTGTGATGGTCCCAAGCAGGCACTTTTCACCTTTAGCGGCTTCGCTTACCTTGGGCATAACCTGATTATCCTTCTCGTCATTGCCACAACCCCAAAGCACAAGAGGAACACCGACCGCCTTCAATACCTCCTCGGTAATCTTAATAGCGTGGTCGGCATCTTTATCTGCCCTGTCGGGGTGAATGCCGTCGAATTTTACACATATCAAATCAGCCCCGAATCTCTCCATGCACTTTTTTGCCCAATCACCCGGGCTATCAAGCACATCCTTATAGCTCTCAGCCAGGACATCAGGCCAATCTTCCGGCTTGCTGTCAAGAACATCCATTGCAATAACCGGTTTTTCGCTTTTATCCTCTATCGAGCCGCCATAGACAACATTACGTGCCCCACCTACGGTTACTGTTGAGATTCGAGTACCCCCTTCTTCTTTGGTCGCTCCAAGTGTTATCCGATTTACCGAACTGGTAAAACCTTCACTTATCTCAGGAACTGGCATTTGAAAGCCTCCAAAATCGCTTATCAATTATTTTCTATCAATTGTCATTTTGTTAAGATTCAGTTTATTTTCGAATATTTCCTGTACTGCAAGAAACGCCGGGCTATTCTCTTTAAACTCAAAGACTGTTTTGCCCTGCATTGACGCATCGAATATCGATTGGTCGAAAGGCACACTTCCTAAAATTTCTATTCCTTCCAACTTTGGCTCATCAGATTTGCCGTTTACTTTGTTCCATATAACTGCTGTTTCTTTTACCAATATTGGCAATTGTTTGGCAAGCTCTGAAATCCTTTGAGCCGTAACTAATCCGAGAGAAGTTGGTTCTGTTACGATACACAGCAAATCAACGTTATTAGTTGTTCTGCGGGACAGGTGCTCCATCCCTGCTTCGTTATCTATAATTACAAACTGATATTGAGAGCTTAGCTTATCGAGAAACG
>CAZZHL010000133.1:0-6540 GCA_964653945.1 uncultured Pirellulales bacterium | reverse complement strand
ACCGAAATAGCCAATCAGCCACGGGCAAAAACACTCCCGCTGCTTGATTCCCATCGTATCAAAGGCACAGCCGTCCGAATCAATGCCCACAAAAAACTTATGCTTCGGCTTAAATTCTTTCAAAGCTTTTGCTGGGTCAACATCAGCCATTTTATTCTCCTGTAAATCCTCAAATCCTGAACGGGCTTCTCATACTCCGCTAAAGGCAGAGAAGCCACCATCCACAGGGACGACAACTCCGGTTACAAATTTTGCTGCATCGCTCAATAACCACATAACGGTTCCGATTAGGTCTTCCGGCTGGCCGAATCTACCCATTGGCGTATGCTCTATAATTATCTTACCGCGGTCGGTCAACTCGTCGGTCTTTTTATCTATCAGCAGGAAGCGGTTTTGTCCCGTCAGGAAAAATCCAGGTGCAATGGCATTAACACGAATATCTTTCGAATAGTTCTGACAGACGTGCACTGCCAGCCACTGTGTAAAATTGCTAACCGCCGCTTTTGCTGCTGAATATGCCGGTACTTTCGTCAGAGGACGAAATGCGTTCATGCTTGATATGTTGAGTATTACTCCCCTGCCTTTTTTGGCCATATTCTCTGCCATAACCTGTGTCGTAAGAAACATACCGAGAAAATTCAAATCGAATACGGAGCGTATCGCCTCAGCAGGCAAATCAAAGAACGACAAATCCTCCGAAGTGGTCGCTTCTTCCCTATTGCCGCCGACGCCATTAATCAAAATATCGATTTCACCAAGCTCTGTCGTAATTATTTCACGGGCATGTTCGAGACTCTCTTTATTCAGCACATCGCATTGAATCGCAACAGCTCGGCCACCTTTGGATTTAATTTCGTCAGCCACTTTCTTTGCATGGGCCTCGGTTAAACTCAGCACGGCGATTTTTGCCCCGGCTTTGGCAAGCGCCCTGGCCATCATTCCACAGAGAACCCCGCCGCCGCCGGCTACCACAATCACTTTTCCTTTAATGTCAAATAGCTCTTCCATATCACACTTTAACCGTCCCTTATCACACGTTACCAATTTGAGTTTTTAAACATCTTTATCCGTTCATCATCGTATTGTTTCATCTGAGCGTCATAATATTCTACAAGTTTAACATCTTTTTGTCTTTCGGCAATCTTCTGTAAGTAGAGAGATATACTATACGCCGATGCAATTCTGTGAAAATAGCCGTCCTTTTTAGCATAAAGCCCCTTATTTTTTACAAAGTCGTCGAGATAACTCCGGCAAAAATTATTGATTCGGCCTCTCAGTTCGCCAAATCGCAACGCGGGCATTATCAGGTGCAACGCAGCCTCAGACGGATTCAAATCAAATGCCCTGATAGCAAAATCAAGCCCCTGCTGCCTCTCGGCTTCTGTCCGCCCGTACAAAAACCTATGATGGGCTTTGATAAGGTTCATAGAGAAATCATCCGGGTATATTGTCCCGCCATTGAATATACCCTCGATAAGCTCCTTACCGCGGCCGGTTCTTTTGTCAACGAACAGTTTTTGTTTGTTGTCAAAGAAAACAAGGACCCAATTGGGGTCGCTTCCAAGGGTTTTTACAAAAGGTTCATCAAAATTAGTCAAAGGTATCAGGGCCACCCAGATATTGCGCTCTCTTAGCTGCTTATCTATCCACTGGCCAATCTTCGCATAATCAGTGGCGCTCAATTTATCCCCTTTGGCCTCAGCATTCTGAACAATTGATTCTGCCCACAGAATGTCCCGCAAGTCTGCAAAGACTTTGGCCTTATAGGCAGCTTGTGCCCTGCCGTCTATGAATAACTGCAGAGGTATTCGGCCCGTATTCGGGTCGGGCACCTGCCCCCAGGCAATAAAGCCCCCCTCAGTCCAATAATTGAACATTTCCCCTTTCAGCTCGTTGTCTCTTATAAACTTGCAGGCACGAAATGGTTTAAAACCAGAGAAAGTCATCCGCATAAAAACGGAAGTAAATTTTGGGTCTTTTGGCCACGGGTCCAGATAAACACGCTTGAATTTAAGCCCGAACCAGACAGTGAAAGTTAAAACTGCTGCGGTAACAACAAGGACAAAAAATATTTGTAAATTGTATGTAACTGCCTGGACAATCGTGCGCTCTTGCTTGCATAAGTTGCGCACACGAATCATCTGGCTAATGAGCATCGCTATAAGCGGGCAGGTCGTTATCGCAGCGATAGGAATAAACCGTCGGAAACGGATAGACATATAAACTGTCAGGGCAGCAATAACTACCAGGGCAATGTCAATTCGCGGCCATTGAAATTCGTCGTCGCTTTGCTGTCCCGTCAGCGCCTTTAGGCGTCCCTCTTTGGAGGATGGCCAAGTCCATTGTGAGGAATTTTGCCGAGAATGCGTTTTAACAATAAGCGGACCAATAAACAAAGTAACCAGCCAAAGGACCAGTACCACCAAAGCAATTATAAACATTACTAAAAACGGCATTTCATCACCCATAAGAGTATCCCATTCAAAAGCGCCCTTCCATTCATTAATGGTATGCCAAAGCTCGGCATCTTTGCTGAGAGTGATGGCAAAGATATGAGTTAGATTTGCCAGGTGAAAGGGACTAATCACAATCATTATTACAAGAGCAGCAATTCCGGCGGCGATGCTGTGTACCACGCCCTTCAGACCGATAGAAACAAATCTTCCGGGGAAAAATCTCGTTATGAAGTTCAGAATGACAAACGGCAGAAGCATTATGAAAGCGTAAATGTACCCGCCGTGGACATTACACCAGAAAATTATCAGCGGAACGATAAGCCAGATATACAAAACGTTCCGATAGGTGGCAAGAACAAGCACGAGCAGAAAAACGGCTGTCAGCATGTTTGACATGTCCGCCGGACGAATGGATAAGAAACTACGGCTCACAAACATTGCAAAGCAGGCACAAGCTGCTGAAAGAACCCGGCTGGCACCCAAATTAACGCCTGCGAAGAAAACACAAATTACGGTGACTATATAAATCGCGAACTTCAGGTAAACCAACGAATTGAATGAAAGGTCTTCTGCATCTGCCAGCATAGACTTATGGGTCAACCAGTAAAAGAGCTTATGCGTCAGCCAGTTCTGATTAATCCAGCCCGTAGGGTGCCAGTACTTGACTGTCTCGGTGTCGAATTGTTTCGCAATCCACCTGGCCGATTTAGGCCAGCTTTCGATATCCTCGCGGGTTGGGCCCGCTTTGCGTGAGTTTGTGCTGAAGGGCTCAACTGTGCTTACCCCCTGGTTGATAAGATGTCGGCCACAGGCCATTGCAATCCAGGTATCGCCCCCGTGAATCATATGTGTGCAAGCGTAACAGGCGAAAATGACCATTGCCGCCCAGCTTAATACGAGCAACCATTTGGATAAGATACAGCGTTTCCTGGTTTCTATTGACTCATCCATTATTCTATTGGCGAAGTTTACCCGCCATCCGTGTGGTGGGATTAGAGATAGTCAGGCAATTTTTTCCCCAGCGGTTTTCGCTCGAATCTCATAAATATCGGCAGGCCATCTTCACCGACGGTAATAGGTGCCTCACCCTGAACCAAAGGCCGAACGTAATCACGCATCGCATCAGTAATATGATTGCCACTATCATTTATAAACTCTTTTGGCACCTTCTTTTCGCCGTTGGCCACGTCTCGCAATTCCGCCAGACCTGTCGTGCATTTATACTCTGGCCCTTTTTCGCGGACCAGCGTTACCATCTTGCCGTTGACACCATCGAGCGCATACTTTACCGCCATCTGTCCGCACATATAGGCCTCGTTTACATCGGTCAGCGATGCAAAGTGCATAGCGCTTCGCTGATTGGTGCCAAGCAAATTGAAGCGTGCCTTTATCTTAACTTCCTTCTCAATCACCGCCTTGAGCATCGCGGCTACACCGCCTAATTGAACATGGCCGAAACTGTCCCTGGCAAATGCCCCTTTGTCAGCGGTGATATATTCGCCTTTCTCATTCTTAAGGCCTTCGCCGGTAACGATAAAGACCCTGCCTAATTTCTTTAGCACTTCGTTGACATCATTGACAAGCTTATCGAATGAAAATGCTGCTTCGGGCATATATACAAGATGCGGTGCATCCTCATCGCAGCGATGTGCGAGACCAGTCGCCGCTGCTATCCAGCCGGCATTTCTACCCATCACCTCTAAAATTGTGCAGGTATCCGTGGTATAAAGTGCTTCTGTATCCCGCCCCGCTTCCATAGCACAGGTTGCGACATATTTTGCAACACTCGGATAGCCCGGGCAATGGTCGGTAAAGGCCAAATCGTTATCGACCGTTTTCGGAATACCGATACAAACCAGCTCATAGCCGGCATCGGCAGCTAATTTATTGACCTTGTCGGCGGTGTCCATCGAGTCATTACCGCCGGCATAGAAAAAGTAGCGGATGTTTTGGGCCTTGAAGACTTCGAGGATTCTATCGAAATCAGCTTTTGACTCTTCAAGCGATTTTAGCTTGTATCTGCACGAACCGATAGCCGCCGCTGGCGTCTGCTTTAGTTGCTCAATAGTCTGCGGCTTTTCAGAAGAGATGTCGAATAGCTCTTCTTTGAGCACACCCAATATGCCATTGGTTGCGCCTATTACACAGCCGATTTTGCCCGATTTCATTGCTTGTTGTATCACTCCGCAGGCACTCGAATTGATTACCGCGGTCGGTCCGCCGGATTGTGCTACGATAGCATTAGGTTTCGAATCCATTGCGATTGCTCCATTAAACCTATTTACTATTGACTATTAGCTATAGACTATTTATCATTTTTAAGAAGAAATTGTCAATAATCAATTCCTTCTTCGTTGTAGTCCGCAGTCCTATGGACTCCTTGCGCAGGACGCCTTGCGGCGCAACTACGAAGGATGAATCTGTGCCGATGTAGCTCAACGGTAGAGCACGGCTTTCGTAAAGCCGGGGTTGTGGGTCCGATTCCCACCATCGGCTGTGTGAATCTTCAGGAAAAATACAATTCGCTCCAACAAATCCTCAAAGGACTGGGCAGGGTGGTTGTCGCGTACTCCGGCGGGGTCGATAGTACGTTTCTATTGAAAGCGGCTGTCGATACGCTCGGGTCTAAAAATGTATTGGCTTGTATTAGTATCGGCCCTGCCGAGCCATCCGGCCAGCTACAAAGGGCTGAAAAATTTACACAAAGTATCGGCGTGAAACTAAAGACCATCGAAACGGATGAGCTTGGCGACCCAAACTTCACTGCTAATAAGGCCGACCGCTGCTTTCACTGCAAATCCCGTATCTGTAAAATCCTCCTCGCTCTCGCCAGCCAGCAGGGCTTTGACCACGTCGTCTTCGGCGGCAATTATGACGACCTCGACGATTATCGACCAGGCAATCGAGCAATGAAAATGTTCGGCATTCGCTGTCCATTAGCAGAGGCCGAGCTTACCAAGGATGACATTCGCCAATTAAGCAGGCAAATGAATCTGCCTACGGCAGATTTGCCTTCATCGCCCTGCTTAGCATCGAGAATTGCTTATGGGCTGGAAGTTACGGAACGACGGCTGAGACAGATTGATGAGGCAGAGCAATTTCTACGGGCGCTTGGCTTTGTCGAATTTCGCGTTCGCCATCACGATTGCTTAGCTCGAATCGAGGTCAATTTGCAGGATATCGAGAAAGTTACGGCTGAGCCGACCCGCTCGAAGATAGTTGAAAAGCTAAAATCGCTCGGCTTTAAGTTCGTAACCATCGACCTGCAGGGCTACCGCACCGGCTCGTTGAACGAAACGTTATCAGAACAACAAAAGCAGGAAAATCTTTAGTAAACACAGCATCAAAGTACCCTTTGGCATAATTGTCTTTTTGGCGGGTTGCATACCTTAATCTTTTATGTTATAAACGTTTCTTTGAAATCGATTATCCTGAACATATTAGAGAAAAATTGATGGAAGCAACGGAACTAAAATCAGCGATATCGGAGTTGGCGGCCCGGATTGAAAAAATCCGGGACTGGCTTTGACTTGCCCAATAAAAAATCGCAACTACAAACGCTCGAAAATAAAATGAGCCAGGCGGGATTCTGGGACAATCCCAATTCGGCTCAGTCCGTTGTATCCCAGCTAAGTGCACTTAAATCGGTTATCGAACCGGTGGAAGAAATTCAGCACGAGATTAAAGATGTCCAGGAGCTGTTTGAATTAGCAGCCGATGAAGATGAGCAAAAACAGGTAGAAGAAGACCTGCACGAACTTGTCAAAAAATGTGAGCAGGTAGAACTGGCCGGCCTGCTATCCGGACCCAATGATACGAGGAGCTGCTTTTTCAGCATTCATGCCGGTGCAGGCGGCACGGAAAGCTGCGACTGGGTGAATATGCTACTCAGGATGTACACACGGTATTTCGAGCAAAATAGATACAAATTCCAGGAGCTTGATATTACTCCGGGCGAAGAAGCGGGAATTCGGTCGATAACACTGCGGGTCAGCGGCCCTTTCGCCTACGGTAAGCTTTCCTGTGAGATGGGTGTGCACCGGCTTGTGCGGATTAGCCCATTCGATGCGAACAAGCGCCGGCA
>CAZZHL010000132.1:0-6569 GCA_964653945.1 uncultured Pirellulales bacterium | reverse complement strand
CTGTTCCGTCCCCATTGAGGTAGTTGTCATATCCACCTTCCCTTGCTTATCTACCGTGCCGGTTACTTTCATCGTCGTTGCACCGAGTTCCTGCACGACCTCAAAGCCTAATGGCTTGCCGTCAGTCGTCTCGATATGGGTTTCAGTCGCATCGATTGTTACCGGAACATCAACTCGGCTTATCGTAAGGCTGACTTTTTCGGTTGTAGTTACCTTTCCTTTAGCTGCAACCCGGCTCTGTATCGCGAAACCTACCTTCTTGCCTTCCATAAATACGGCGAAGTATTCAGTTTCGCTCGGTGTGGACGCCTGTGCCTGCGTTACCCCTGCGCTGGCCAACAGCAAAACTAAATAGATATTGAAAATATGCCTTTTCAACATAATTAATCCCTTTCATCAGGTTCACTTTTTGATTTTTAAAATCCTGCCCACCACGCGCCTGGCGGGCTTGTTCCTGCAATCAGTTGATTATAGCCGCAACGTCCTAAATTTTCATCGCAATATTTGCTCTCTCGGCTAAAATAAGCAAAAAATCCTGGTTATGAAATCTTATGACTTTTGATGAGCTTCTCAATTTGGTTTATCTGGACAAAGCGACCGGTATTCGTCTTGATTCGCGTCTCGTCAACAGCGGTGACATTTTTGTGGCTGTTAAGGGCACGCTTTGTGATGGCCACGACTTCATCGCTCAGGCCATTTCCAGTGGTGCCAAATATGTCGTTTGCCGGAAGGACAGAGGACAGAGGACAGAGGACAGAAGGCAGAATAAGTGCAAGATTATTTTAGTCGAAGATTCCTCACGGGCAGCGGCGGTTCTGGCGCAGGTAGCTAAAGGAATCCCGGCTGCGCAATTGACAAATCTGGCTGTTACCGGCACAAATGGAAAAACTACTGTTGCTTTTCTTGTTCGTTCGATAGTTCAAACTGCCGGTGAGAAGTGCGGCCTTATCGGCACAATTATTTACGATACCGGTTCAGCCGTTTCCCAGGCGGCCCTTACTACGCCTGATTGTCTGGATATTGCTGAAGCGCAGTCGCAGATGGTCAAAGCCGGAGCAAACTACATGGTAATCGAGGCCAGCAGCCACGCCCTTTCTCAAAACCGTTTGGCCGCTATTAATTTCAAGGCAGCCGCATTTACCAACCTCGGCGGTGACCATCTGGATTATCATAAAACCGAAGAAGAATATCTGGCTGCCAAAGCGATGCTTTTTAAGACGTTGTATGCTGATGCCACAGCCGTGCTGAATAAACAGTCACCGCAGGCCGAACAGCTCGCCGGCTGGACTAAAGCCGGAATCTTATGGTATGCCATTGAGAAAAAAGCTGATTTAGTTGCTCACATCGAATCAATGGACATAAACGGAACAGTTTTTACTTTGGAATACGCAGGCCAATCGTCCCTTGTTAAGACTGCCTTGTTGGGCCGGCATAATGTCAGCAACTCTCTCGCGGCAGCTGGCTTGTGCCTCGCAGCCGGTTTCGATTTGCAAACAATAGCGGCCGGATTATCTGCTTTGCAAACAATACCAGGCCGAATGGAGAAAATCATTTGGGATGGTGATTTTACTGTTCTTATCGATTATGCCCATACCGATGATGCTTTGAATAATGTTTTGGCTACGCTGAAGCCTTTGTGCAATGGCAGATTGATTGTTGTTTTCGGCTGTGGTGGCGATAGAGACCGAACCAAGCGGCCGCGCATGGCCAAAGTCGCCGAGCAATTAGCGGATTTTATAATTGTTACCAGTGATAATCCGCGGACCGAAAAACCGCAAGCCATCATAGATGAAATTGTCGCTGGTTTCGAGGCTCCAACCTCGGAGAAAGTTACTGTTGAAGCAGATAGGAGAAAAGCCATCGAATTAGCGATAAGAAGCGCTGCAAAAGATGACATTGTACTCATCGCTGGCAAAGGCCACGAAAACCATCAAATCATCGGAACAAAAAGAATGGACTTCGACGACAAGAAAGTTGTTCGAGAGTTTCTGGATAGCCGACAATGAAAAAATTCCTGATAGTAGATTTGGCCGGAATAATAAAAGCGCACGAGCCACGAGTCACGCCTGCCCCGAGCAAAGTCGAGGGGAGCGACAAGCAACGTTTCTTCTCAGGCATAAGTACCGACTCGCGAACTACCAAGGCCGGCGACTGTTTCTTTGCAATCCACGGCGAAAATTTCGATGGCCACGATTATGTATCCGGCGCCTTTGCTAAAGGTGCTGTCTGTGCAGTTGTCAGCAAAGATATTTCATCGTGCGTCGTGCGGGATACGTATCGCGAGGGGAAAAATACGCAATACGAGATACTTAAAGTTGGCGATACAGTAAAGGCCCTTGGCGATTTTGCACAAGATTATCGTCATCTGTGTGGATTTGAGGTAGTTGCGATAACCGGCTCGGTTGGCAAAACAACCGTAAGACAGATTATTTATCATGTCTTAAGTCTGCATTATCAAGTGTTTCAGTCGCCAAAAAATTTTAATAATAACATAGGCCTGCCTTTGGCACTGCTTGGTGCTGACGCGGGGGCCAAAATCGTTATCGCCGAGCTCGGCAGCAATTACCCCGGCGAGATAGCCTACTTAACTCGTATCGCCCAGCCGGACATCGCGGTCGTAACCAATGTCTATCCAGCTCATTTGGAGGGCTTCGGTGACCTGAAGACTATTATAAAAGAAAAGTTATCCATTGCAGAAGGACTCTCAAAAGATGGCATTTTGGTAATAAACGCTGACTTGGTTAAATGGTTAAATGGCAACCGGTTAAATAACCAATTACCGATTACTAATCACCAAGTCATAACTTTTGGCAAATCAGATGACTCTGACTTTTGGGCGCAGGACATTACATCTGATGGGTTCAGCAGTCGCTTCACTATCGACGGCACAGAGGTTTATTTACCTTTGGCCGGCGCCGGTAATACCGAAAATGCACTTGCCGCCTGGGCTGTCTGTAAGCAGTTTGGTTTGACTATTGATGATTTTGCGGGGGGCCTAAAGACACTACCGGCCATTCCTATGCGGGCTGAATTGCTTCAGGTTGGGACGCTGACAGTATTAAATGATTGTTACAACGCAAACCCGGCTTCGATGGAAAATGCGCTGGATATATTAGCCGGTCTTGGCTCAAAGGAAGGCCGCCGTCTCGTTTTTATCTGTGGCGATATGGCTGAGCTTGGCAATCAAAGCGAGCAGCTGCACGCCGAATTAGGAACTGCTGTCGTTAAGACCAAAGTGCAGCTTTTAATAGCTGTTGGCAAATTTGCTAAAGTTACCGCTGAAATCGCCAATGACACAGCCGACTATGACTTGCAGGTAAAATGTTTTGAGGATACCCTTTCAGCCTGTAATAATCTGCACCAATTCATAAAAGATAACGATATAATATTGGTAAAAGGTTCGCGGATAGCTAAACTGGAAGTAGCTACTGAAAAGCTAAAAGAACTTTTCTCGTAATCCGAGTCACGGGTTTTGATATGATATATCATTTGTTATGGCATTTACGTGCCGGTGAACGGCTGGGCTTTTATGCCTATCAATACGTGATTTTTCGTTCCATAGCTGCAGTTTTGACCAGTGTGTTGATAGCTCTGTTGATAGGCCCTAAAATTATTCGTTGGCTGATGCGCAAAAAAATCGGAGACAGGCCGGAGTTTCATCACGCAACTCTCAACGAATTGACCAAGGAAAAGGCCAATACTCCCACGATGGGCGGCCTGATTATTATCCTTGCGACCCTTTTGACAACTCTATTGTGGGCAAAGTTACACAATCCATTTGTTAGAAAAGCCATCTTTGTAATTATTTGGTTTGCTGCTCTTGGCGCTGTAGATGACTGGTTAAAGCTTACCAGTGCTATTCGGCATCGCAGCAGAAGCGGTCTTTATGCATGGGAAAAAATCATCTTTCAAATCGGCGGTGCTGTTTTAATTGCTTCATTTTTATTTGCAGATTTTGTCAATATCCCCGACGCCAAGCTGTTTTGGCTTCCGTTCTATAAGCATGGTTTGCCTCTGGCCACATGGACGTTCATATTGATAGCGATTTTTTACATATCAGCTACCAGTAACGCCGTTAACCTTGCCGATGGCATGGATGGATTGGCTGCCGGATTGCTCGGAATTGTTTCTTTCGTCCTGGTGATACTCTGCTATGTCGCCTCCGAGACGATGGTGCGGACCACCACTGTCACCTGGTCAAGTTATCTTCTTTTGCCGCACGTACCACAGGCCGGCGAGCTGTGCATATTCTTTTCTGCCATCCTGGGTGCTGTGCTGGGTTTCTTGTGGTACAACTGCCATCCCGCTCAGACCTTTATGGGCGATGTCGGCTCACTGCCTTTGGGTGCCGCTATGGGTTATGGCGCGCTGGTAACGAGAAATGAGATTCTGCTTTTTATTATTGGAGGGGTTTTCGTAATTGAGCTAATGAGCGTGGTATTGCAGGTCGGCTATTTCAAATATACCGGCGGAAAGCGCCTGTTTAGATGTGCACCCATCCATCATCATTTTCATCTGGTTGGCTGGTCTGAGCCGCAGGTAGTAGTGCGATTCTGGCTATTAGCTGCCGCCTTCGCCGCCCTTGCCCTCGCCACGCTAAAAATCCGCTAAATGGCGAACGTATATCATATTTCGCAATTAGCGGGTTATAAATCGTAGTATTTTTCACTGTGGATTTATCCGCCATTCGTGTGGTGGATTTGGACGTTTTTTCTGTATGTATTCTTTACTTATTTGTTTGATATCATTGCGGTAATTAAATCAATAAATTCAGCAGCGGTTGCAAGGTCTTGTTTAATCTCGTCTGGTTTGATTTCTATTAGTTCGCCATAGTCGCTTTCCAGGCGGTTATCGAACATCCGAGAGTAAAATTTCCCCATTTCCTTTGGTATATCGCCTGTTTTTATGAAGTTCTTGTTGAATAAACCGAGTACTCCGCTGTGTTTGCTGCTGGATAAGTTCTTTGTCAGAATAAGTGCAACCACAGAGTAAAAGCATGCATAATAAATTCGATTGGCTGCACCATAAAGATGACCGCTATTTACTAATTCATTTGCTTCTTCGAGCGTTTCCTTAGCCCTGCTTAATCTGTAACGTATAAGCTCGGCCTGTCCCTCTGTCATGCGACCTTGATTCCTTCCTTCTGGATGTTTTGGTAAAGTGGTGTTGCCCGAGAAATTGGCAGATTCCATTTATCAATGCTCTTAATAATGGCGCTAACAACAATATCTTCAGCGAGTGCTATATCATAAAGTAAATCATGTATATCTCTTTTTTGTTGTTCCGTTATCTGCCCATCTAAAAGCACGAGCAAGTCAACGTCTGATTCAGGTTGGGCATCTCCTCTTGCCTGTGAGCCGTACAAGATAATCTGTGCATTTGGATAGTCTGAATTCACAGCACCCCCGCAGCGCAAAAGAACTTCTTTGGTGTGATTATTAAGTATCTTTTCTTTTTCAGCTAAACTATACATGCCAATGATTATATCGAACAGTTTTGTTTATTACAAAAGCAAAATTCCTTATCAAATATCTTTGTTATCTCTGTGTCCTTCGTGGCTTTTGCCGTAAGGCATCCTGCGGAGAAAAATGGCGTTTATATATCGTAGTATTCTTCGCTGTGGATTTGGACGTTTTTTCTGTAGTCCGCCGAATTGTCTTGTGTCATCTTGTTAAATCTTCTTTGTGCCATATAGATTTTGATGGCGGTAATCGCACAGCCGAGACCCACAATAAAGAATACCGCAGCGGCAAGAAATGCAAATATCTCAGGCAACGCCAGAATAATAACGCCGAAACCCATCAGCAACAGCCCTATAGTAAATATTGCCGATGCAGCCGTTCTGGATGCCTGAGATATTGCATTCGTGTAAAATCGAAAATTCATTTTTTCACGTATCGCTACAAAGGCACTAAGATTCATAATATATTTATTTTTTTGTGCCTTCGTGTCTTCGTGGCTAAAATTCCTCTTAGTACATTCCGCCTCCGGGCGGCATTGCAGGCATCTTTTCTTTCTTTTCTGGGATCTCGCTGACGATAGCATCGGTGGTCAGTAGCAGCGAAGCAATTGAAGCTCCATTTTGCAGGGCAATCCTTTCGACCTTTGTCGGCACAATCACGCCGAACTCCACCATATCGCCGTACTCTTTGCGAAGCGCATCATAGCCGAAGTTCTTTTGCGTGCTTTCCATTACCTTTTGTGCAACGATTGAGCCGTCCAACCCTGCGTTCCCAGCGATTTGTTTGATTGGTGCCACAACAGCCCTTCGCACTATATCAACGCCGATTTTCTCGTCGCCTGTGCATTTTATTTTATCCAGCGCCGGCAGTGCCCTGAGCGTAGCCACTCCGCCTCCGGGCAGAATTCCTTCTTCTACCGCTGCCCGGCAGGCATGCAGTGCATCCTCGACGCGCGCCTTTTTCTCTTTTACCTCCGTCTCGGTTGCCGCCCCAACATTGATTTGCGCAACGCCGCCGGCCAATTTCGCCAGTCTTTCCTGCAATTTTTCAATGTCGTAGTCGCTGGTGGATTTATCAATCTCTGCCTTTATCTGCTCGATTCTGCCC
>CAZZHL010000131.1:0-6582 GCA_964653945.1 uncultured Pirellulales bacterium | reverse complement strand
AAAAGGATTAGTTTAGACATAAGGTAAATTATAAAAAGTGAGATGTACATGTACCACGGCCATTCCTTCGACCTCGCTCAGGACAGGCCTGGCCGTGGTATCACGGGCTGGAAGCCCGTGATACGCTGATTATGTTAAGCGCAAAGCAAATAAGAAACGGCTTTATAGATTTTTTCAGGGACAAAGGGCACGAGTTTGTCCCCAGCTCTCCGATAGTACCCATCGGCGACGAGACCCTGCTTTTTGCCAATGCGGGGATGAACCAGTTCAAAGATATCTTTCTTGGATTAGTGTCGCCGGATTATGGTCGAGCGGTCAACAGCCAAAAATGTCTGCGGGTAAGCGGCAAACACAATGACCTTGAAGAAGTGGGCAAGGATACCTACCATCACACCTTTTTTGAAATGTTAGGTAATTGGTCTTTCGACGATTATTTCAAGGCCGAGGCGATTCGCTGGGCATGGGAGCTTCTTACAGATGTTTGGGGTATCGAGCCGGGCCGCCTGTGGGCAACGGTTTTCGCCGGAGATAAAACCGATAACCTGCCAAAAGATGACGAGGCGGCAAAGCTATGGACTAAAGTTACGCCGATATCCGCTGACAGGGTCCTGGCTTGCGGCAAAAAAGATAATTTCTGGGAGATGGGTGATGCCGGTCCGTGTGGGCCTTGCAGCGAAATACATATCGACCTTGGCCCTGATATGTGTGACAAAAAGAAGGTGGCAGGTCATAGGTGCAGCGTCAACGGCGGCTGTGCCCGCTTCATAGAGCTGTGGAACCTGGTCTTTATCCAATATAACCGTACAGAGGATGGCAAGCTTGTTGAGCTGGGCGCCAAATATGTTGATACCGGTGCGGGCTTAGAAAGAATCGTTGCGGTGCTGCAAAATAAGAAAAGCAACTACGATACCGATTTATTTATGCCTGTCATAAACCGCACTGCTGAGATTACCGGTCAAAAATATACATCCCGACTGCACAATGATACCGACAATGCTTTTCGTGTCATAGCCGACCATATTCGCTCGCTGACTTTTGCGATAACAGATGGAGCAACACCATCCAATGAAGGCAGGGGTTATGTAATTCGGCGGATACTCCGCCGGGCTTCGAGGTTCGCCAGTGTGTTGGGGATGCACGAGCCATTTATTTATAAACTTGTGCCGGTGGTGGTCGAGTGCCTGGGTGATGCGTTTGGCGAGATAAAGGAAAGGGCGGACTATGTCTCAACAGTTGTTGAATCCGAAGAGGCGAGCTTCGGCAGAACACTCGACAGGGGCATTGAAATCTTTAATACCGCTGCCAAGCGGGCAGCAGATACCGACAAAAGGACTATCAGCGGTGAAGATGCTTTCCAGCTTTATGATACATACGGCTTTCCGCTTGATTTGACCGAGCTTATGGCACAAGAGCGCGGCCTTAAAGTCAATACAGCCAAGTTTAACGAGCTGATGGAAGAACAAAGAGAGCGTGCAAGGGCAGCACAAAAAACCGCTTCGGTAAATATAACTTTAACCGATACCGAATTGCCTGTAACCGAAGATGTTCATAAATACGAAAAAGACAGTTGTGATAGTAAGATAGCGGGCTTTGTCGATAACGAGGGTTTCAAAAACAAAGGTCAAATTCAAGACGGCACTGAGGCTGGAATCGTTCTGGATAAAACCTGCTTTTATGCCGAAGCCGGCGGGCAGGTCGGCGACTGTGGGATTATTGAATCAGAACAGGGGCAATTTATTGTTGATAGCACAATAAAGATGGCCAATTGTATTATTCACCAGGGCAAAGTTGCTGAGGGGGTATTTAGCGTGGGTGATAAGGTTACGGCCATGGTCAGCAAAGACAGAGATGCGACGAAGAAAAATCATACGGCTACTCATCTGTTGCAGTGGGCATTACAGCAGACACTTGGTAAATCGGTGGCCCAGCAGGGCAGCTACGTTGGGCCGGATTACCTGAGATTCGATTTTACATGTCCGAAAGCTCCCACTGCCGAAGAGCTAAAAAAGGTTGAGAATAAAGTACGAGGGAAAATCGCCGAAGACAACCTAGTTACCTGCGCGGTAATGCCAAAAGAGTCGGCCCAGAAACTCGGTGCAATGGCGCTATTCGGTGAGAAATACGGAAATGAGGTTCGGGTAGTGGCTATCGGTGACAGCGGAGGTGAGCAGCTTGGTGAGGCATTCAGCAAGGAATTTTGCGGAGGTACGCACGTCGACAGGATTGGCTCTATAGGCGGCTTTAAGATAATCAAAGAAGAGAGCATCTCGGCGGGTGTTCGCAGAATTACCGCTCTTACCGGCCAGGGTCTGGCCAAATACCTCGAAGAGCGAAGCGATATCGTCGATAAGCTCTCGGTGATGTTGAAGGTTCCTGCTGAGACACTTGTTGACAGGGTCGGCCGGTTGATGGAGGACAATAAAAAACTCTCAAAGCAGCTCAAATCAGCCGCCCGACAGGCTGGAAGTGACGCTATGGCGGAAGCAAAAAAGCTTCTGGAGAAGTGCGAGAAAATCGGAGACTCTCATATAATCGTCAGCCGGCTGGCCACAACTTCGGTTGAGCAGGCAAGAGAGGCAATCGATATGCTCAAGAAAAAGGCGAAATCCGCAGCTATTGTTTTTGGCTTTGACGATGAGGGTAAGGCAACGCTTTTAGCCGGCGTAACTGACGATTTAATCAAGAAGGGCCTAAAGGCAGGTGACATAGTCAAGGAGATAGCACCCATAGTCGATGGCGGCGGCGGCGGACGGCCGCAAATGGCCCAGGCAGGCGGGAAAAATCCTGAGAAAATCGACGATGCCCTTGCTAAAGCCGAAGAGCTAATAAAAGAAAAATTGGCAAGCGCTTAATCACAACAGCTTATTCTTCTTGTCGGATTTTGACGCTTTTTGCGTGGGCGTCGAGGCCTTCGGCCTGGGCCAATCGAATAATATCCTCCGCGCTCTCAGCCAATTTCTTTTTATCATATTCGATAATGCTCGTTGATTTGATAAAATCATTGGCACTTAAAGCACTAAAGAATTTTGCGGTCATTCCCGTTGGCAATGTATGACTCGGCCCCGCCCAATAGTCGCCTACCGCTACAGGTGAATAGTCCCCAATAAATATTGCTCCTGCATTATAAATTTGCTCGGCAATTTTCCTGCTTTCATCTCCACATTGGATTTCTAAATGTTCTGCTGTGAACTCATTAGCCTTTTCAATCAAGTTATCCATGTTCGCAAAAACAGCAATGCCGCTATGCGCTTTTAGGCATGCGATTGTTTCCTTGGACCGATTTAACTGTTCTACTTGCTTTTTAAGTTCGCCGAGGGTCTTTTGAGCGACTTCCTGTGAGTCTGTAAACATAAATGCACAGCCCGGGTCATGTTCGGTCTGGCTGAGCATATCAGCAGCTATCCAGGCGGGATTGGCTTTTTCATTTGCAATTATCAAAACCTCACTAGGCCCGGCTATCGAATCAATACCAACCGTCCCAAACACCAATTGCTTCGCTGTTTGTATCCACGCGTTACCCGGTCCAACAATTTTATCGACCACCTTGATTATTTTATTTTCAAATGTAAGTGCAGCTATAGCCTGTGCACCCCCGACTCGATAGACTTCATCAATTCCAAGTTCATGACAAACCGCTAAAGTTACGGGATGAATGCTGCCCTCATATTTTGGCGGCGATACTACGACTATCTCCTTCACGCCTGCTACCTGTGCAGGAACTGCACACATTATCACAGTCGATGGCAGTGGCGCAGAAGCACCCGGCACACAAATCCCGACCCTTTTTATAGGTGTGTATTTTATCCCCGGATGCTGGTTCGCCTTCTTATTGGCTATAAAGATTTCTTCTTGGTATTTCCTTACGTTTTTAATTGCCTTACGAATTGAAGACATCAGATCAGCGTCAATTTCCTTGTGAGCTTTTTCCAAATCTTCCTTAGAAATACGAAATTGCTCAGGTGTCAATGAGACTTTATCAAACTTCTCGGTGTATTTTGCCACCACTTCGCCAACTCCATCTTCATCTTCCTTCACAATTTCATCAAGAATCTCTTCGACTTTTTGTCTGTTTTCAGAACCAGGACCGAAATGTGACAATCCAAACTTTGAGTTAAGAAATCCATCCAACTCATTTTGGAAGTTTGTCTCTTTATATGAGGTTAGGATATTGTCGAGTTCGTGGGGCATTGCTTGTCCTTTACCCCGTTAGAAACTTTCCACTTTTGTCTCGTAGCATTACCCGGGGCTGTCTTATGCTACGAAATTTGCACCATACTTATTACCCCGTTATGGAATTTCTAACGGGGTCTATCTTGCGAAGTTGCCGAAGTTGTAAACTTGTGTTGCCTTTTGCAGCAGCAGATAGTTTTGGCCTTTGTATTCTGTAATAATTCCGGCTATTTTGAATGTCGGCTGCTCCAATGCAGCGGATTGTCTCCGCTCGGTCAGCTCCAGAGCTTCACAGGGCAGAAGCCGAAGTGAAGTTTTAGGAGCAGTGCGGCCAAGGGAATCCAGAATAAATACTAGTCCGCCGTACGTCTGGCGGGCAGGCTGGTCGTCCTGCTTGGCCAGAAAAGCTGTCCTGTTAGCTAAGACGGTATCCTGCCGATGCATTTGATTTAGCTTTTCTATGCTCACCGGCTCATCTCGGCGTGAACTGTAGCCGGGCTGGACAACTGGCTCTGTATTCTGCAATTTTTGCTCTGAACGCCTGGTTTTTAGTTTCTCTATTATCTCCTGCGGCATTGCCAATATATCGTTCGGCTCATTGATATTAGGCTCGGCTCGACTGAGCTCGCCGAAGTCCGAATGGTCTTTTTCCGAAACCATCGTCTCGGGCGGTTTTTGCTCTTGCGTGTTGGGTTCCGGGGGTGTTTCAGATTTCAACTGTTCTATTTTGCTGAGCGGCAAAAAATAAATGGGGAAGATAAAATTTTTGCCCTTATATTTCGTAACTCTGCCCCAGAGACAATAGCTGCCGGCAGAGCGTATTTTCATATCATCGAGTATTCTTTGCAGTGTCGCCGATGCAAGCAGCTGTAGCCTTGTGCCTTTCATGGCCACGGTTTTATCATCGATTGCGTCTGAATCAAGTTCAAAGAACCACTGTGGCACGGCCATCTTGGCCGTGTTCACGGGCTGGAAGCCCGTGCTACAGACCTTTCCATCAACTCCGTTGAGGGCAAAGCCGTCCCGCAGTAAGCCCTGACGAATTGGCCCTTGTGCTTGTCCCGGCTCTGTCAGGATAATAGTTACAAAAAATGCTAAGAACAAAATTTCAAATCTCTTTACCATGTCAACAGCTAAAAACAGTGTTCAGAAATCTTTTTTATGGCCTGTTCCGGCCTATCTACCTGATGTATGTGCCGGATGCTGTCAGGGTCATCGGTTGCAAGCAAATCAACCAGCGGTTTCCAGAAACCGCCTAAAAGTATAATCGGTTTATGTACGTTGAGAAAGCCCTTATTTTTTAATTCCCAGACCTTCGCCAGTTCCAGCAGTGTTCCTGTTCCGCCCGGCAGCACGACATACGTCTGGCCCAGCTTTATTAACGTGTCGAGGCGTTCATCAAGAGAGCTGGTAACAATCTCACGAGTAATATATTCATTAGCGGTGCTCTGCTTAAAAGCCGAGCAGGTTACGCCGATAACCTCGCCGCCGGCCTCAGCTGCTCCTTTGGCTGTTGCCAGCATCGTCCCGCCATATCCGCCATTAGCGATAGCAAAACCCGCCTGGGCAAGAAGTTTGCCTACAGTGTAGGCCAGCTTGTAAGCTGAATCACCGTCTTTGGCCCTGCTGGTCCCGAAGATGGTAACTGTTTTCTCACTCATTGGCAGTTTTACGCGTGTAGTTTAGAAGGCCAGCCGAGAGTAAAATTTCCCTGTCTCTATTTGAAAGGACAAGCTTTCCGGTAAATTCAAATGAGCTTTTCTTATTGAGAATCTTAACTTCATCTTGGCTGCTTATGGCTTTGAGAAGATTGTCGATTAACAACTCATCGCCGGACTTGATTTTTTCATAATCGGCTGGTTCGGCAAATTCTATCGGTACGATACAGAAGTTTATCAAATTGGCCTTGTGGATTCGCTCAATACTTTTAGCAAGCACTACCCGCACGCCCAGATACATCGGGCAAAGGGCAGCATGCTCTCTTGAGGAGCCCTGGCCATAGCTTTCACCGGCCACGATGATACCGGCGATACCTTTTTCCTTTAGCTGCAGCGCTCGTTCTGCGAATGTTGGCTTTGCGGGCTCGTTGAAACAATTGAAGACCACCTTTGAGTATTCAGGCACATTTGAGCGCAGTTTCAGGTAAGGGCCAGCTGGCATAATATGGTCAGTAGTTATCTTGTCACTACATTTGATTAAGATTTTACCTGTCAGTTTCTCCGGCAAAGAAGGTGGCGGTTCAGGAACCACAATTGTAGACCCACGCAGAACCTGTACTTTAGCTGCCTTCTGCTCGCTTAAAGGCGGCTCTATCATATTGTCATTGATGGCAAATTCGTCCGGCGGCTCAATTTTCTGGTATTCAATTCCGAATAATTCCGGCAAATCACGCGGGTCGGTAATGCAGCCGGT
>CAZZHL010000130.1:0-6605 GCA_964653945.1 uncultured Pirellulales bacterium | reverse complement strand
TCACGACATTCACGTTGGCAACGTGACGCTCTACCACTGAGCTACGCCCGCGTAAGTCTCGCCTGCCCTCCGTAGCCCACTACAAGGGGCGGAGGACGGGTGCCTCGAGTTTCGATTTTTCAATTATAGAGTCTATTATCGGCTATGCAAGGACGTTTTTTCGCTAAATTTTGGTATTTATCTGCCATTTTTCTGGTGGATTTGTGGCAGCGTTTTTTAACCATGCCGCTTAGAATTGACGGCCGGCTGACTTTGTGCTATAATTATAGCGGTTATTTGAGCGATTTGCGGACCAATCGCGGAGAACCTCATGAAAAAAGTTTTTATAAGTTACAGCCATAAAGATGAAGGGTGGAAAGACCGTTTGATGCCTCATCTGCGGACGCTAGAGCAACAAGGAGAAATTACGCTGTGGGATGACCGTAAGATTAACCCAAGTGAAGATTGGTATCCTGCAATCAAGAAAGAATTAGATGGGGCAGCAGTAGCAATATGCCTCATTTCAGCAAACTATCTTTCCTCAGATTTTATCAATAAGGAGGAGATTCCAGACCTGAAGCTGCGGCGGAGTCGAGATGGTATGCTTCTTCTGCCTGTATTGGTTTGCCCTTGCCCATGGAAAATTGTTCAATGGCTCAAGGGTATTCAAATGTTCCCACGCGATGGAAAGTCTCTCGCCGAAATAAGGGGAAAAGTTAATCAGGAAAAAGCTCTCGCTCAGATTGCTGAATATGTTTACGAGAAAATAAATAACCCTGCATTTCAAGTGGCGGCGCCACCGACGGAATGGGAACCACCAGAGAAAGTTGATATTGACAGGCTTCCTCAAACAGGGATGCAACTGTTCGGCAGACAAAAAGAACTTGAATTGCTGGACAAAGCATGGCAGTCAGATGAAACAGCAGCGGTTAGTCTTGTGGCTTGGGGCGGTGTCGGCAAATCAACACTTGTTAACAAATGGCTTGAGTTGATGGGAGTCGAAAATTATCGCGGGGCAAAAAGAGTCTTCGGCTGGTCTTTCTATAGTCAGGGCACGAAGGAGCGTGTAACTTCTGCGGACAAATTCATATCAGAGGCACTGGCGTGGTTCGGTGACCCGGACCCGAAAAAGGGCTCGCCATGGGATAAGGGGCAGCGCTTAGCCGACCTCGTACGTAAGCAGAAGACCTTGCTTATTCTCGATGGTCTGGAGCCGTTACAATCTAAAATGGAGTATGGGAAAATAAAAGACCCTGCCCTGTCAATGCTCGTAACTCAGCTCGCCCGTAAGAATAATGGCCTGTGTGTGATTACTACCAGAGAAGATGTATGGGAGTTAACTCAGTTTGATAATGGTGTGGAGCAGCCGAATCTGGACCAAATTTCCAAAGAAGCCGGGCGGGCCTTGCTAAGAGTGGGCAATGTTCAGGGAACAGACGCCGAACTGGAAGCGGCGAGCGAGGAGTTTGGCAACCACGCGCTGGCGATTAATCTATTGGCAAGTTTTCTGCATGATATTGAAGGTCATCACGTCAAAAACGCTTCAAAGATACCTGATTTGGATATTCTAGAAGAAAAAGGCAAACACCCACGTCGTGTGATAGAGGCCTTTGAGAAGCGGTTTGGCCAAGGCCCGGAAGTCCAGCTATTACGAATACTTGGTCTTTTTGACCGGCCAGCCGAACTTTCGGCCATTGAGTCTGTCTATAGCGGTGCGGCTATCGCAGGCCTGACGGATAAGTTAGTGAATCTGACCGAAGCACAATGGCAAAATCTCTTTGAGAAACTCAGGGGATATAAACTTTTAGCGAAGAAAAGTATACATCGACCTGACATTGTGGACTGTCATCCTTTGGTGCGGGAGCATTTTGGCGAAAAACTTCAAAAAAGCAAGCCGAAGGCTTGGAAAGAAGCACACGGCCGATTGTATGAATATTACAAGGCTCTTCCTGAGAAATTATACGGAAAGTTCTTGCCGGATACATTGGAGGAGATGGAGCCGCTGTTTGCGGCCGTTACTCACGGCTGCCTCGCAAACCGGCACCAAGAAACCTTCGATGATGTGTATTGGAAACGGATTTCGAGAGGAAATGATTTCTATAGCACAAATCAACTCGGTGCCTTCGGCGCCGACCTGGCGGTGGTTTCCTGCTTTTTTGAAAAACCCTGGAGTAGGCCTACTTCTGGCCTGACAGATGAAGACAAAGCTGGCGTCTTAAACTTTACGGGCTTTCGTCTGCGGGCACTGGGGCGCTTGACCGAGGCCGCTGAACCGATGAAGGCATCTGTTGTTGCTGCGGTGAAGCAAAAGAACTGGGAAAATGCGGCGAATGGGGCTGGAACTCTCAGCGAAAACTATCTGACATTGGGAGACGTGAAAAAGGCGGTTGAGTACGCGAGACAGAGTGTAGAGTATGCAGATGAGAGCAGCGATTCTTTTTGGCGACAGTCAAGTAGAGCATGGCTCGCGGATAGAGAGCATCACGCAGGCGAACTCTCAAAAGCAGAGAAGTTGTTTAATAAAGCGGAGGAGATGCAAAAAAGGAGGCAACAAGCGTATCACAACCTTTATTCGCTTCCTGGCTTTCAGTTCTGCGACCTGCTTTTGAGCGTAGGCCAATACAAAGAGGTAGAAGTCCGTGTAAAAAAACTATTTGAATGGCGCAATCCAGCAGACACTCTTTTAGACATTGGACTGGAAAAACTGTCAATGGGCCGGGCATATCTCGTCCAGGCCATCTTAGAAAAAGCCGACGATTATGCTAAGGCCAAGAATTTTCTGAACCAGGCCGTCGATGGTCTGCGACAAGCCGGAACGCAACATCATATTCCTCAGGGTTTGTTTGCACGGGCGAAGCTTCACCGATATCAGCGGAACTGGTATAAGGCCTGGGCGGATTTGCAAGAGGCCAGAGAAATCGCCGAACGCGGCCAGATGAATTTATGGTTAGCCGACTACCATTTAGAAGCGGCCCGGCTGTGCCTTGCTCAGGGCAATAGCCCTGAAGCCCGCGAGGATTACGAAGAAGCCGCCAAGCGGGTCGACAATATGGGCTATCATCGCCGCGACCCGGAATTGCTGCTAATCCAAACGGAGCTTGAGCTAAACGAAGGCAAGAAAGAATCTGCGGAGCAAACGCTTAACAAAGCCAAAAAGCTCATTGACAAAATGGGCTGTCACCGATGGGATATAGAGGTTGAAAGATTGCAGCACAAACTTTAAATGATTTGGGGATGGGAATATGAACGAAAGAAATAGATTGCTTCGCTTGCTCCTTCGCCAAGGCTACGGAGGACGGATCGCTCGCAATGACATGCCGGTGGCTTTGCTATTACTGGTTGTGCTATTTACCGCTATCTTTACTGTTAACTGTTCAAAAAAACCTGTCAATGCTGCCTCCGCAGCGAATGAAAATGACAAATCGAATCAGCAGGCACCTGACACAAATGATACAAAAACAGCCCGGCCCGCCACAACCAAGGGCGAGGCTCAGCCGGAGCATAAACACCCTGCTTTTACCGAACGAATCGATGAACGAGCAAAAATGGTGGCCGCGCAGATAAAGGCAAGAGATGTCAACGACCCGAACGTCCTTAAGGCAATGCAAACCGTACCACGACATGCCTTTGTTCAGCACCCGAATAAACACTCCCACGCCAGAAACTTACAGTGGGCTTATGCAGACCATCCGCTGCCGATTGGCTTTGACCAGACGATAAGCCAGCCGTATATCGTTGCCTTTATGACCGAGGCCCTAAAGCTCAAGCCGGATTCCAAAGTTTTCGAAATCGGCACCGGCTCCGGCTATCAGGCGGCAGTCTGTGCGGAGCTCGCAGCGGAGGTCTATACCATTGAGATTGTCGAGCCGCTTGCAAAAAGGGCTAAAAAGGTACTCAAAGAGCTCGGCTATAAAAATGTCTTCGTAAAGGCAGGTGACGCCTATTTCGGCTGGCCTGAAAAAGCGCCATTCGATGCAATCATCGGCACCGCCGCTGCTGAGCGGATTCCTGAACCGCTGCTCGAGCAGTTAAAGCCGGGCGGAAGAATGATACTGCCTTATGAAAATTCTCTGGGCTTTCAACATCTGGTCCTGGTTACCAAGGACGAAAAAGGCGAGCTCCATAAGAAAAATGTTATGCCGGTGCGCTTTGTACCAATGACCGGCGAAGTGCAAAAAAAACAGCAGCCGAAAAAGTAATATATGCAATTTACCCCGTTAGAAAAAATGCCACGTCCTTTGGGCGGAGTAAACAATACATAACATACAACAAGGGTGGAGTCTAAAGCCCCCCTCGAGTTTTCTAACGGGGTTTACCCCTTAGGAAAATAAAAAAGGGGGCAAGACCTGGCATTAAGGAGGAAAATGCCTTTACCTCGCCACCCTTTCCCAACGTAAGCATTTTAAATTTCTTTATGACTTACGTTTTTTCATTGCCAGAAAGAATAATAGCATCCTTGGTAAAGAAAAACTTGAAATGTGGCTCCTCCACGCTTTTCTATCACCTTTCCGGCAAACTTAATTTACCTGATTGAGATAAGCAAGTCAAGGAAATTTCGGTTAAAAAACGGTTTTTTATCGGAATCTGCGTTTTCCGCCCAAAAACGCTGAAATATGCACAACGAAAAAACGGAGCAGGGCCATTCCGCCGTCTTGTTGCCAAATCACACTAAAAGCTGAAAAGCCGCCACAGAACCAAAGCTGATTTTCCGCCACAAAGTCACCAAGGCACGAAGAATATGATTTGGTAGGCTGACGCGTGCTACGTAGCGGGGATACTTCGAAGAGTAGCAAGCCCACCCTACAAATTCGTACCTCCGCGTAATCCATGGTTCAAATTCGCGCCTTTTTGTACCTTTTCGTGGCTAAAATTTTATGCCCTGCCGACTTTTTTTTGCTACAATAGAATAGCACGGCCATCTTGGCCGTGTTTTTCAAAATCACGGGCTACCCCTCGACTCCGATAGGGACAGGCTTGGCTGTGTTTTTCAATCACGGGCTGGAAGCCCGTGTTACAAAGGACCAACCACATGTTCTGGTTTAAGAAATGGCGGCGAAACCGGATTGCCAATCAGCAATTTCCCGAGGAATGGCTGAGAATTATCGAAACTAACGTTCCATTCTACAATAATCTGCCGCCAGAAGACAAAACCGAGTTACAACGCCACATCCTTATCTTCATCGCTGAAAAACGTTTTGAAGGTTGCGGCAAACTTATGATAACTGATGAAATAAAGATTACTATAGCTGCTCAGGCATGTATGCTTCTGCTGCATCGAAAAACCAACTATTATCCGGGCCTTGCTTCGATACTGGTATATCCAAGCGCCTTTATAGCGAGCCGTACTAAAAATTTGCCGTCTGGAGTAGTGGCCGAAGCTCCGCAAGTTCTTCTTGGTGAATCGTGGCATCGGGGTTCAGTCGTACTCTCGTGGGACGACATAAAACACGATGTCGCCGATATTAACAATGGCCACAATGTCGTATTTCATGAGTTCGCACATCAAATTGACAGCTCCGGCGGCAAAGGCGACAGCACCGCGGTCCTAAAAAAACGCTCCAGCTATATTGCATGGGCGCGTGCGTTACAAAAAGATTACAAAAAACTCAAGCGTGCGGCAGCCAACCATCATCCGACTTTTTTAAATAAATATGGCGCCACTAACCCGGCGGAGTTTTTCGCTGTTGCAACAGAGTTCTTTTTTGAAAAACCCAGAGAGCTAAAAGAAGCTCACCCGGAATTGTATAATGAATTAAAGCGGTTTTATCAGCAAGACCCCGAAGAATTGGTGGGGTAATCCGCCTTCACCGAGGCTTCGGCGGACAAGAGACCCCACCCTACCCTGCTTGTCGGACGAGTCCGATTGCCCGGCGGCTTCGTTCCTTAAGGAACGTTGTAAGGCGATTAGTTCCTCCTTTGCGTGCGCAGCCAGTTCACGGGCGCCAGGTCGTCAGTCAGCACTTTTACGCCGGGGTTCGGATACATGTTAGTTCGCAACTGATAAGCGACCGTCAGTATATCAAAGGCAAATCCGTGCCGTTTTTGCAGCACCATCGCCCTATCTACGGCTTCCTTCATGGTAAGCGCGGGAGCGGTCGGCCCAAGTGCTACAAGCATAGCATTCGAGGAATAGGCGCCAACAAACACATGACACCGCCCAAAGACAGCTAATAAAGTCTTGAACTCCGCATCAAAAAGACGGTTGGAGGAAAAAACATTGGCAATGACCACGCCGTCCTCAGCAAGAACACCTTTTACCTGCTCAAGAAACTCCGTCGTCATCAGGTGGAACGGGATATAGTCGCTGTTGAATGCATCCAGAATAACAAGGTCGTATTTCGGCACGGGGTCACGGCGGAGCTGCTGTCTGATAAACATACGACCATCGGCAATATGTACCTTTATCCTATCGGCCTCATGGAAGCCAAAAAACTGTCTTGCTATCGGCGTAACCTCAGGGTCTATTTCCACCACATCAATGTCAAGTGCCGGTAAATAATAGCGCATCTCTCGCGGTATCACTCCGCCACCCAATCCCACCACAAGTATCTTTTTCGGCTGCGGCTTGTAAAGCAGCCCACAAAAAGCCAACTTAGTGTACTCCGCCATGTGCTGGTGTAAATCAC
>CAZZHL010000129.1:0-6616 GCA_964653945.1 uncultured Pirellulales bacterium | reverse complement strand
GCAAAAATTGAGTCGTGAATGAGCATATACGCCATAGGCGTACAAGTCTGTATCAATGTTAGCCAAGCCACTTGTTTATTTATCCGAATGCCAAATGCGGAATTCTTTGCTTTATGTGGAACTTTTTATATAATGTTTGTTTTACGATTTTTAACCGAGAAAGGCAGAAACCAAACTCGGCAAACTTTGTCTAACTCGTCTGGACGACGAAGTCTGGCCGAAAAATAAAGAGAAAGGAGAATACAGCCATGGCGGCTAAAATTTATTATGAAAAGGACGCACCGATTGATGCGTTAAAAGGTAAGAAAGTGGCGGTGATTGGTTATGGCAGCCAGGGCCACGCCCACAGTTTGAATTTGCGTGATAGCGGAATTGAAGTGGCAGTGGCTGAGCTGGAAGTAACCGACAACTATAAACTCGCCCAGGAACATGGCTTTAAGCCGACTGATATAAAAACAGCTATAGATGGTGCAACGCTGATTATCGTAACGGTTCCGGATGAAATGCAGTCAAAGGTTTATGCCGAACAGATTGCCCCTAATCTTGTTGCAGGCCAGACGCTCGGTTTTTGTCACGGCTTTAATATTCATTTCAAGTATATTGTGCCGCCGGACGGTGTTAACGTGGTTATGATTGCCCCAAAAGGGCCTGGCCATCTTGTTCGCAGTGAGTTTGAAAAGGGCGGTGGCGTGGCGAACCTGATAGCTGTCCAGCAGGATGCAACCGGCAACGCCAAGGCAATTAGCTTGGCCTGGGGCAATGGTATCGGCGGAGCCCGTGCAGGTATTATTGAAACGACATTCAAAGAAGAAACTGAAACCGACCTCTTTGGCGAGCAGTGTGTTCTCTGCGGCGGTCTTACTTCACTTATTAAAGCTGGCTTTGAAACTCTTGTTGAAGCCGGCTATCAGCCGGAACTGGCCTACTTTGAATGTATGCACGAGGTAAAACTGATAGTTGACCTTATGTATCAGGGCGGGATGAGCTATATGAGGTACAGCATATCCAACACCGCTGAATACGGTGACTTGACCCGCGGGCCGAGAATTATCACCGAGCAAACCAGAGCTGAGATGAAAAAGATACTGTCGGAAATCACATCCGGTTCATTTGCCAAGGAGTGGGTAAACGAATACAAGTCGGGGCTTAAACAATTTAAGCAGCTATACGAAAAAGACTACAATTGTCAGCTGGAAACAGTCGGTCGAGAGCTGCGTAAGATGATGAAGTGGATTGATGCAAAGGAAGTGTAAGATGGTGAGCAAAAAATGCAGAGCCAGAACCGAAGAGCTTAAAAAATTTAACCCCTCGACTTCGCTCTCCACAGGACGCCTATCGGCGGGGACAGGCTTTGGGTTATGGTTTTTCGTTTTTAGTTTTCAATTTTTGTTTATTTTTGGTTTATGCGGTTGCTCTTCTGTTATGTCGCCATACGTAATGTCCAAGCGGCAGGAGCTTCCCTACGACGCAGATATTTCCGACAGTTACTATAAGATAGAACTGAAGAAAAGCGGCGCTCTCGACGTGTTGCCTATGATTCACAAGCCGGAATATGAGCTGCTCAGCCAGAGTAGAAGCGTCGTTGCCTCATTTGGGCAGGAGGAAGACGGCTATAAGAGCTGGTTTAATATGGTTGCCTTCGATGAGGTTAGATTGACAGCCAAGCGAAAGTATTTCTTTTTGGTGGATGAGAAAGTCAAGCGGCTGCCGGGCAAACGCAGAGGGTTCCTGATGGAGCCCAAGCCGGGCCTTATGTTTGACAGCCAAATGGTATTGGAAAAGATAGTATTTGATAAGCCGCTCACATCTGAAGACGCAGGGCAAATCTCGTATCTTCGACAAATCTTAAGGAACTTACGCAAGGATATAAGCGAGCTTGGCCAAGGTGTGGATGGGGATGCGCTTGGTTCGGATAATAAAATGCTGACTATTTCCGGGATGCTCATTAATCAAATCTTCGAGACGGTTTTATATACACTGGACAGCTCGCCCGGCCTGGCAGAGAAGCTTGGCGGCCGCCACGGCGTTGAGTTTGACCACATTAGTTTTGGTAAGGGCACAATCAAAATGGTTGTCGAGGACGGTGTCGCTGCGGTCAGGATCAGGGTGGGTGTTTTTGTTGGTGTGTTCGATGAGCCGGACCGAAGGGGGACTATTGAAGAAGAAAGCTTCGATTTAGAAGATTATCAATAAGAAAGAGTGGGTCTGTAAGCCGAGTTCTGTATCCCGCCACGAATGGGGGATGGCAGCCATTTATCTTGGCCAATTGTTACCAGTTGGCTCATGCGACCTACCTGCTGGTCAAGTGATAAATTGTCACTCTCACCCGGGCCGAGTTACCAGCTACTTGGTCTTGCAGGCGGTGGGGTTTGCCCTGCCGGCGCCGTTACCGTCGCCGCGGTGCGCTCTTACCGCACCATTTCACCTTTGCCTGTTCCGCCTATGGCGGACATCGGCTGTGTATTTTCTGTGGCACTTTCCCTCAGGTTACCCTGGGTGGCCGTTAGCCACCACCGTTGCCCTGTCCTGCTCGGACTTTCCTCCCCCGCCGTTTTGCTTGCCCCTCTGCTTCTTGCGAAGCAAAGCGAGGGGCTTCGCAAAAGCGAAGCTGCGGGGGCGACCGCCCGACCCACTCTTTTTATTGATTTTTTATAGACTACAATTTCATTATAGCAAAAGTTCGCTTTTTCTTCTACTTTTTATCGTGCGAAATCGATGTGTTTTTTGAAGTTTTTATCGTCGGTATTGGGGAAATCTCTCCTGAAATGAACACCTCGGCTTTCCTGGCGATTTTGGGCAGCCTGGGCCATAAGCAAGCAAATGGTGAGCATGTTTTGGCATTGCCAGCCTTCAGGCCAGTCAAACATTTTATCCATAACATAGCGTTGCCAGAATTTTATAATCTCCTGAGCTTCTGTGAGCGGCTGGGCGCTTCTGGTGATGCCGACATTCCGCCACATAAGAGAGCGAAGTGAGTTTCTAATATCGGTGGTGTCTAAAAGAGTACGGTCGGACGACGGGACTTGATATTTTATTGGGGCATGCTTGATATGAGAGACCACTGTTTTTTTGTTTTGGGAGACAGATTGCCCGGCTATTTTGCCGAAAACCAGACCTTCGAGTAACGAGTTGCTGCCAAGCCGGTTTGCGCCGTGCAGGCCGGTGGAGGCAACCTCACCGCAGGCGTAAAGGTTTTCAATGCTTGTCGCGGCTTTGGCATCGGTTTTTACACCGCCAATCATATAATGTGCGCTGGGGCGGACAGGGATTAAGTCCCTGCTTGTCTCTATATCGAAGCTTTCACACAGCTGGCTGATAAGGGGGAATCTTCCAGTGAGATATTTTTTGTCGAGGTGCCGAACGTCCAGATAAACATGCGTTGATTCGGTTTTCCGCATTTGCTCAAGAATAGCTCGGCTGACTATGTCCCGCGGCGCAAGCTCTGCGGCTTCGTGGTAGTCTTTCATAAAACGATGACCTTTGTTGTCCAAAAGAACAGCTCCTTCGCCCCGCAAAGTTTCGGTAATCAGGGCCCGTGTGGCGCCAGCGATGTAGAGTGTGGTTGGATGGAATTGCATGAACTCAAGGTCTCGCAATACCGCGCCGGCTCGATAAGCCATAGCCAGCCCATCTCCGGTGGCAACTTCCGGGTTGGTAGTTTCACGGTAGAGCTGACCGGCTCCCCCTGATGCTAAAATTGTATTTATCGCCCAGATTATTTGAAGGTCTCTGTGTTTATCGTGGCTAATTATTCCTATGCACTGATTGTCTTCGTTGGTTATTAAGTCTATGGTGTAGAAGTTTTCGATTATTTTGATATTTTGAATTTGTTTGACCTTTTTTATGAGCGTCTCGGCGATAATTCTGCCGGTTTCATCTCCGTGAGCATGGGCGACGCGAGGGCAGGAGTGTCCGCCTTCGAGCGTAGTAGCAATATGGCCGTCGATTAAATCAAAATCAGCACCCCAGCGAAGTAATTGCTCTATAAGATGAGGTCCCTGGCGAATGACCAGGTCAACTATGTGTTCATCACATGTCCCACAGCCGGTGTTAAGCGTATCGGCTATGTGTGATTCGAAGGAGTCTGTTTTACCCAGTACCGAAGCAATTCCACCTTGTGCTTTGAAGGTGTTGCTATCTTCCAGAGTGCCCTTGCAGACAATGATGACATTTTGCTGCTCGGCTGCTTCGATAGCAGCTCGAAGGCCTGCAACACCAGCTCCAATAATCAGACAATCGGTGAAGAGCTGATGAGTGGAGATAGAATCAATATTTACCAGATAGCGTCCTGGCTCCGGCTGAGTGGCCATAAAACATATAACCTTTATCTATTGCCCTTTTGGGGCTTCGTTGGGTTCGATATTGTTTGGCTCATTAGGAGCCCTTGCTTTTTTGCGGCGTAAGACGGTTTCTTTGGCAAATAATCTGTCGTCATCGGCGTATTTGAGGACAAATGTCTGAAGCTCTTTTGTTGATGCCGTTAAAAAAAAGCCATCCTCGACGGATTCGTACTTTACTGCATTTGGGTCTTCCTTAAACAGCTTTTTCATTTCATCATCGTCCGTTAATCTCATTTTCAATTGAGGCTCAATGGAATCAATTTTTATAAATGTATGGACAGGTATTAAAAATAAAGTATTGAACGGCCAGAGTAATTTGTTCGGGTCTTTTTCGTCCCAGGGCGGTGCGGCCGGGTAAAGGTCCAGGAAAAATTTGTCTTGAAGCTTTGTCAAATGTGTGTCAAACAAGCCTTTTTTGCCCTCATCATCGACAAAAATCAGTTCGTAAGTTTTTTCCGGTTCGTTAGGACACTTAAATTCCCAGGTAGTTTCGTTAGTGTCCTGTATCCAGGTGCCAAGTAATTTTTCTTCAAACACGGTTGTCTGCTCGGTATAAAGCGGGTGGAGCGACATAACAGGCACACAGCCGCCTAATAGAGCAGCTAACATATAGAAAAGAAATTTTTTAGTCTTCATTTTTCGGACTCCTTAAGATTTTTTTGAAATTCGTTTACCCCGTTAGAAAGAAAGCTACATCCTTTCCGCTGCGGTACATCGTGACGAGTGGGCGGTTTAAAAATACATATCGCCGACTTGCCCTGTTAGAAATAATCTTTCTAACGGGGTGAAGGCTTAAAGTCCCACCCGAGCTTTCTAACGGGGTTTACCTGCTACGCTTATGTAGAATTTTATCGTTTAATAGGCCGGTAGCAAGGATTTAATCCTGGGAAAATTGATTTGCAAAACAGCGGTTAAAAGGCGATTATTACAGCTATGCATGGCCGAGATGATGAAGATAGATTTGCTAAGGTTCGGGCACGGATGCTTAAGTGGCACCTTGAAGGCCGTGATATAACCGACCCTCACGTATTGACCGTTATGGACGAGGTTCCGAGAGAGGAGTTTGTGCCTCAGTCTTGCCAGTCGCAGGCTTATGCTGATGGCCCGCTGCCTATCGGGATGGACCAAACTATTTCTCAGCCGTACATTGTTGCCTTGATGACCCAGGGGCTGCGGGTCAATAAGGATTGTGAGGTTCTGGAGATTGGTACAGGCAGTGGGTATCAGACGGCAGTTTTGAGTAAGCTGGTAAAAAAAGTCTATACGGTAGAGAGATTCAGCGAGCTGTCGGAGTCAGCTCAGGCGGTTTTAGGCAGGTTGGGTATCACAAACGTAGAATTCTTTGTTGGTGATGGCAGTTGCGGCTGGCCAGAGCAACGACTGCCAACATCGGGATGTTTTGACAGGATTATGATTACAGCGGCGGTTCCGGGAATTCCGGAACCGCCAGTGAAACAACTTGCCGATGACGGCCTTATAATGGCACCTGTCGGTTATGGAGGAGTACAAGAATTAGTTGTTTGCGAGAAAAAAAAGGACAAGCTGATTGAAAGGCGAATCTGTGGCGTCCGATTTGTTCAGTTGGTTGGCAAATACAGCTTTAAGGAATAGCAGGATTTGAAAATCGATAATCGAAACTTGTCCGCCGTCCATCTGGCGGAATCAGAAATCGAGAATAATTTATCGATGCCGGTGCAGTATCTCAAAGGTGTCGGGCCGGCCAGAGCTAAATCCTTTGCGCAATTAGGCGTCCATACTGCAGGGGATTTGTTGGAGTATTTTCCTCGCGACTGGATTTTCGCCCCGAAAGCTATAAAGATAAGTCAAATGCGTCCTGACCAGACAGCTACTATTATCGGCCTGGTTGAGTCAACAGATTATCAAAGCTATCGTAAGCCGCCAATATTCGAGGCGGTGCTCAGTGATGATACAGGTGTATGCAGGATTGTATGGTTTCACGGCGGATTCCTTCGCGAGCAATTAAAGCCCGGCCAGGCAATAATTGCCTCGGGTAAGGCCGGCTTATACAAGCACCAGCTGCAAATGACCAACCCGAAGTTTCTGGTTGTTGATGAGGAAACTTCCAGGCCGGATGAGCATTTTAGCGGGGGTGTGTATCCAGCCAGTGCGAACTTGAGCAGCAGGCAAATCAAAAAGATAATCAGGCCTGTGCTGGATAATTTAGAGAAAATTGCGAGAGAATTTTATGACGATGGCTTTCTGAAAAAAGCAGGAATAATCGGCAGAAAGGACGCCTTTAGCTGGATACATTTGCC
>CAZZHL010000128.1:0-6734 GCA_964653945.1 uncultured Pirellulales bacterium | reverse complement strand
CTTTGTTGCCATTTGCTAATCTCCTAACTTACAATGTCTTAAATACGGTTTTTTGCTTTTTAACGTCTTTTACGATGACGAGCAGGATACTTTATTTGCTGATTGTCTATTTTGCAAGAGTTTTTTTGCTAATTAGTGTAACATATTTGCTTCTGGTGCAATCATACCATTGGTGATGGTTGATGCTATGGCAGAAATTGCTGAGGATACAGACAACAATGGCCTGGTCCAGCGGGCACGCACGGATGCTGGCGCTTTAGGCCGGCTTTACGAGCTATACTACGAGCGGATTTGCATCGGAAGTTTACTCAGAAACCTTGATACAGACACCGTAATGATCTTGATTCGGTTAATTGGTTAAATTTGCTAACTGATTCAAAATATCTTATCGATTGATTGAAATCGTAATGCACCGCAGCAACGTTGGATTTTTCAAAGCAACAATTTCACAATTTGGTCGCAGCTTTAAGAATCCAATAGTAGTCAAAAAATTTACATAATACAACACATGCGTGATAGTCTGCTTCCTATGCGAAGTTTTTGGAGGGAGATATTCTGTGAAATTTACTACGTTGAAATTTACTGAGAAGAAAGCTCACTTTGGCCGGTCACCTGTGATTCCCCAGATAAGACCTGACATGGGATCCGGATCATCTATTCGAAAATCGACCCACTTCAAGTCTCCCAATAAAGTAGGTAGTTCAGGGGGATGTTCACAGTCTGGCAAAATCACAGGGATCACTGGACAATCCCGAATCACGAATTGTTGAATAAAGGCATAAACTTCCCTTTGTTGCCATGGACCAATATCATTTTTTCCAACAAAAACAGCAGCAGAATGAATATTAGGTATTTGTTTTTCTATCTCATTCAACCAAGATAATCCAGGACGCACATTCCATTCATCCAACCAAGGTAAAATACCTCGGTCTTTCAGACGTTGACCTATCTTCATGACTTCTGGTTTATCTTGGGAATTATGACAAAGAAAGACGTCATACTTTCCAGCTTTCTCCTTTGCGTCTAAAGTCATGGCAGTAGGGGCCAACACAGGAATCGGTGCTTTCTCACGTAATGGTTCTTGCGTCACACGAATAATCTTCTCCTGGTCCAATTCCCAAATCCGGATAGACTGCCCTCCCTCACCAAGCGTAGCAAGCTTAAGAGCTCGTGGATGGAACGCAATTCCGTTGAATAATCGATGCATACCCCCCGATTCCGATAGCTGTGCTAATTCGTTTCCTGTTCGCCGGTGCCATAGACGTACCGTTCCATCATCTGCCTTCGATACTAGAAGTTCACTATTATAAGAAAAGTCCAAAGCCGTTAGCTGTGCACTATGACCACGAAGAACATTCTCCTTATGCCAGGTCCCAGCTTTGTATATTAGGATAGACCCATCTGACGATCCAGCAGCCAAGATTGTTCCGTCAGGAGACCAGACGATTGTGAATATGGAACCAGAGGGTACTGCCAACTTCTTCTCTAAGCGACCTGTGTGCGGGTCCCAGATTTTTACTGAAGGCTCCATTCGGTCACCACCGGCTGCTATCCAGCGGCCATCAGGTGACCAGCTAATGCAATATCCAATATTATACGCTTCATCAAGACCTGGCTTTGGAGCTCCAGTTTCACAGTCCCAGAGTCTAGCCATACAAAAATGGCTTGCTGCTACAAGTGTTTTGCTATCCTGTGACCAGGAGACACTATATACTTGGTCTTGGCTATCCAGCATTTGTTGTAACTTGAACTTATGCGCGTCCCAAAGACGGATTAAATTGTCAGAGCATCCGGAAGCAAGGAGGCTACCATCAGGTGACCACTTAATACTGAAGATAGGCCCAACATGTCCTTCAAGTAAGGCAATTAGATTGCCAGATTCCGCATCCCATATACGTCCCTGGTCTATGCCAGCTCCTCCTGATGCCAATTTGCGTCCATCCGGTGACCATGAAAGGCTGTGAATGACGTCAGTGTGACGTCCGAGAACCATTCTAAGGTTGAAACCGGAGGGGATGTCAAAATCGGTACCAATCCGTACAAGAATGTTATAGATTTCTTCTACTTTATCTGCTTTATTCAGTCTCTCCTGTATAATATCACCACGAAGTTCCTCGGCAAGCATTTTAAGAATCTCAACGCGTCCGGTAGTGTCTGCTTTTGGTACAAGGTAGAGAAACACAAAGCTTACTGGATGTTTACCCCACTGAATAGGCTCTTTTGGCTTGCCAATAGCCATACATCTTCGGCGAGATGTGTGGCTAGTTTCGTGAGGGAATGCTATCCCTGTGATGTAAGTGTCGGTTGGTGCCGTGGACTCATGATCTTTTATTTTCCTCGCAGAATCATCGCATGTATCAATTTCGTGTCGTCTTACCAGCAAATCTACAAGCTCATCTATCGCAGCCTCTCTTGTTGTTGCATGTAATGGTACCTTGATGCAATCAACCCGAATTAAGTCAATAATCCGCATTATAAGCCTCCCTATTAAAAGAGCTTTGAAAGTAACCACATACTAGGGTCATCTGTCACATCATAGTTATTATTCCAGCAAGTCCAAGGAATGAATTTGCCCTTCTACAAATTCTATTGCTAGAAGTCATCCCAAAACCCCTGAGAAATGCCGTTTATAGTACTGAAATTGCCAAAAACGAGGGTTTTGGGATAGGTTCTATTAACAACATATCTTATAACAGCAATATGGTTGATTTCTATCTCACTATAGTTACTCTGCTAATTTATGGTTCCCTGTGCGATTAGTATCATAGTTTCAGAACGTAAGTATACTAAACTATGACATTAAAAGCAAGTAAATATCGAAAGTTTCCGGGCGTTTTTTAATCTATGAAAGGACACATTTTGGACATGAATTATGGAACTTCGGAGCACATCTTAGAGAAAATCTTGAATCATACAAGATATGAAAATGAGGTAATTCCTATGGTTGAGTAAAATTTAGCTAAAAAACATATATTTCTGAACAGCCTCTTGCACCGTGTTAGGTTCAGCCACCTTAAGTTGGAGAATCTTTTTGGTCTCGTTTGTAACTTTAGCCTGCTCGCTTATTCTAACCGGCCAGAGCCAGATTATCTTTTCATTATCAGCAATAATAAGCACCTTTTTACGCATCTCCTGCGGTACTTTTTCAGCGGTCAGGAATTTGCCCACCTTTTTCTCCTGTGCCAACCCCAACGGCCAAAATCTGTCGCCCACCTGGCGAGAACGAACAACCAACGGCAGCTTCACCTTATCTATGTCAAACCATTCGACAAAACTCGTTTTTTCTGCCTTGAATTTCTCAAATCCTTTATTTTTCTCAAGAATAGTTACATTTATTACATGCCCACCAAATTTCGTTTGTCCCGGAATATTTAATTCGACAGTATTGCTTATCTGCTCGTCAACGGTAAAGCTTTCTTTAGGACAGGTAAAGATTAGGTGTGTGTATTCTCTTTGAACTGTAAAACCATTTGGCAATGTGATTTTCTTTCCGCCATCTGCTTGTTCTGCTAATTGCAGTATCTTTTCATAGTGTCGGTGTGTCAAATCTCTCTCGCCGCTGCCTAACCGAGCCAAAGCCCGCCGGACAAGCTCAACCTTTACCGGCTGTGGCTGGTCTAAAAAACTTTTCAAATTCAATGTGACTTTTTCACCGCTGGCCTCAGCCGTGTTGGGCCACACTTTCTCTGCCTCGCTACAAACGAGACTGTAAAACCGCTGAGCTTTGCCGGATAAATCAAACAACTGCTCGACAACGGAGCCGCTACACTCCTGCCCGCCGTACACTCTGGGCAGGCGGGGCTGTTGTAATGCCGGGAGCAGCCGATGCCGGATAAAGTTTCGCCTGTACGAGCAATCGGCATTCGTATGGTCATCCCGCCATTTCAGATTTCGTTTTTTCAGATACTCAATAATCTCATCACGCCCGACACACAACAGAGGCCTTACAAAATTAATATTGCCATCAAAGATTCGCCTTGGCCAGATTCCTCCCAGTCCACGAAAGCCGGTACCGCGGCTGAGCCGCTGCAAAATGGTCTCAGCGTTGTCGTTTTTCTGATGTGCCGTGCCTATGGCATCACAATTGTTGGTCTTTGCAATATCGAGCAGATTTTCAATTCGCAGCTTCCGGGCTGCTGTCTCAATCGACAGCTTATTACTTTGGGCAAATCCCCGTACCTCCACGCGCTTGGTTATTACGGGCAGCTTTAGCTTCTCCGCCTCTGCAACAACAAAATCTTCATCCTTATCCGCTTCAGCCCCCCTTAACTGATGGTTTATATGGGCACAGATAAGCTCCGCACTTAATATATTCTCGGCCTTTAATGCACACATTGCGTACAAAAGTGCTGTTGAGTCAGCCCCGCCTGAAACAGCCAACAAAACTCTGCTCGTACTTCTCAGAGTAGTATTCGGCGAGTCAAAAAGTGCATTTGCCCTTATAAAACCCGCAACCTTGTTCTCAAATCCGGTCAACATTGCCTAACTTTATACAGTGTAAAGCTGCATTTGAAAAATAAAAAAGGGCCTGGCGTCTGCCCAGGCCCAAAACTTTATTGAAAGAAACTTTTAAACTTTTATCAATCTAATTCGCCGCCTTCTTTACTTTCGGTTAGTTCTTTAATTCGTATTTCCGACCATTGCTCCCACCACTCATGCTCTCCTGGTTTTTTGATTTCTTTGAGGGCCTGCTGATAAAGCTCCAGTGCCTCTGCTCTGCGGTGAAGCCGCTGATCCAGGATATAGGCCTCCTTGAATTTTGCAGGGTAAGGCGTTTCGGCGTTCCACTGATAAGCTCTTTTGTAGTATATAAGGGCTATGCTGTAGTCCTTAAAGTACTCATAGATTTTGCCCGCTCTGTACGCTGCATCGTCAATCTTATCGCTCGAAGGATGCTTTCTTATAAGCTCGTTGTATTTATCCAGAGCCAGCCGTAATAAATCGTTGTCTTTAATTACAATCAGCCGGTTGCCTTGTTTTTCAAGCCGTACTGCATCACCGTAAAGCTCGTCCGCCTCTGGAATCGCAGTGGTCGCTTTAAGGTCCGGCCCAGCCACTTCCGCCTCGATGATATATTTATATTGCGGCATAGCGTTCAGTGCAGCCAATTCCTTTTCGGCCCACTGCAGCTTCATATTGTTGCCTATCTTGTTGTAATAGTCTACCAGTGCTTTGAGACCATGCCGGTATGCTTGCCGGTTGACTGCCATTTGCTCGACGCTATCAATCTCTTCCTTCGGGCTGACCTTGACCTCACCGGTATAGCCGAACTTTTTCACAGTAGTTGGTACAAGCTGTCCTTTACCTTTGTCGGGCCCGTTGCAGCCGACCAATACATTTAGCAGGACTATCAGTACTGCGGTCAAAACTATCCTTGCCATAATCGCCTCCTTTCGGCCTTAAACACAATCTTTATACCAAACCCAGAATAAAAAGTAAAAAACTTTTCTGCTAATCTTTTTTTATCAAAAAAACAAATATCCAGCCTTTTTACCCTCGAAATTGCTCACTTTTCCAGATGGTTTTCAAGTCGTTTAAGTCGTTTTTCGTAGTTCTCTATCTGTGCTTTGGAAGGTTCCAGATACATTTTGAGGCCGAGTAGTTGCAAGTTTAGCAGGCACATCAGTCTTTTAACATCACCTTCTTCAGTATCTTTCAATGATAGATTGTTGGGTTCCTCATAAGGCTCATAAAATGGGACAGGTTCTACTTTATATTTTTTTGCCACATTCGGATCAGGTTTTAGATAAGACATATAGCCCGGCTTTGGATATTCGACCGGTACAGGTTCCAAACCTCTTTGCTGTTCAAGCATCTCGATACATTTATCCAACCGCTGACTAAGCCAGCGATTCTGCCAGATTATCTCACTTCTTAGAGGGTCAAGCCCCCGAAGTTTCTCAGTTAGACCTGCAATGTAAACCTCTACCGGCTGGTGTTCAAAGGTGAACTTCAGGCGGCCAAATTTCCTCAGAAGCAAAAGAAACTGGATAAGCTGCCCCAATATAATTATTATTAATATTACTATCACAACATTTTTCGCTTTCATTGTAACTCCGCATTAGCAACTGCAGCTATAGTCAAAACAATAGCAGATAATAGAAATATCTTTCTCATAGTCTCCCACCTTTCAAAGGCTTTCCAAAACCACTAATCGACTATCAATAATCAATTATCACTCGAAATGCCTGCCGTCAAGAGCAAACTTTTGAAAAATAATCCGGAGTCTATAATGCTCTCAAGCATTATCATCAAACTCAAATAGGAATTGTATTCAAATCGTCGGAATATACAAGCCACTTGTGGATTGAAAATCAGCCGAGAACTGAAAGTATCTTTTCCACATCGGCCTGACTAAAATCTTGGCCATAAAATCTGATAAAGATTTCTTTTTTCATTTGTCCGGCAGATATTTGGGGGTATTTGTTATAGATGGAACTACGCACTATCTGCTTAGCAGTATCATACATGGAGCAGCCCATAAGCAGGCGCTGCTCTCCGGATTTGAGCATCATTAAATTTTGAAATCGAACAGCAATATCAGGATGTGTGTCGTCCATTGCGTACCTCTTTATACAGTCCTTCCAAACGCAATTTTCCAACCCAGCTATCGATATATTTTAAGTCTAAATTGTCCACCGTTTTCATCAGATTTCTTATATCTTTTAGCTGTGTTTCAGATAAACTGTCTTTTGCCCAGAGCAGCTTTGATATAATCAGGTCTTCCGGAGAGA
>CAZZHL010000127.1:0-6742 GCA_964653945.1 uncultured Pirellulales bacterium | reverse complement strand
TCTTTCAAGCTGCTCAGCGATGCTGGTTATTTATCCAGGAGCATATTATTGACTCAGAACATGGCGAATGGTTGTGGGAGGCAACGAGCAGTGGTAGGCCTGAAGCTACGTTCAAAGTGTCTGAGTGGAAAGCACCATATCACAACGGCAGGGCTTGTCTTGAGATCATAAGAAGACTTTAGGAAATAGAGAAATAATCCGCCAATTTCCAAAAATCGGGACAAATCTGTGTTTGCTAAGGAGATATCTGTAGAAGCTTGCAAATAAAGAAGTTACGTATTGCTGCGTAATCCTTCCAAAAGATATCCTTAAGTTTCTCTTAATAGGGGATTTTCCTTGACTAAAGCAGGGCAAATTTGGTATAAATTATAATGTTGGATTCTGTAAATTATTGGTACGTTAATTTGTGGATTTTTGAGTTTCTTTATAGAGGAGGTATTGTTACATTAAGTACCTCATAGATAAATTCTTACATTTCAAACTATTAACCGCTCATATTGAGTTTTTGTAAGGAAGGGGGACAGACAGGTCAAAAAAAACTATGCTGAACAAGCACAGAATTTAGTGAGTGGTACAATTATTATCTGCTGTTTTGTGAAAACAACAAGGTTTTTTAGTGTATAGATGAAATAAATAAGAGTTATGGTCTAATTTTTGAAGGAGAAATATTATGTCTAAAAAAATGATTTATTTAGTCTCTTTTGTTTTGTTGCTGTCTCTGGCCTCTACGAGTTACGGCGTCGTACTGGGTGACTTTGAAAATCCAGCGGACCCAAACCATGACGAATGGCTCGTTGTTGACGCTAACCTTGTCACGGTAGACTACGAAGGCACAAAGGGGGTTACACATGGTGACTGGAGCCTCAAGGTAGATGCCAATGAGGGTGCTCAAAACGCTATCGCGTACAACGTAATAGGCAATGGGATGCTTGACGAATTCCGGAAGAACCTCAAGATCTCATTAGACGCTACGCGCATGGCCGACGAGTGGGTTCCGGATTCTAACGGCAGATGGACCGATTTTGCCGTTGCTGTTAACGCAGGCAGCTCTGGAGATGACCCTAATGACCCTAACGACCCCAACGACTGGTCCTTGTGGTATGTTATGCCTGAGCAAGAAGGGGATGCATCCTGGTTGCCCCCCGATGGAAATAATCCGATTAGCCTCATACTTAACTACTCCCTGGCTCATCCTCAGATAGACTATGACAACCTCGAGTATTTGGAGATTGTCCTACAAACAAATTGGGGCGGATTCGACCCCGGCGGCACTTACTATATCGACAATATACAAATGTTCAGCGCCGGGCAGGCTTACGCTCCGAGTCCGGCTGACGAGGAGAGAGAGGTTCTGCCTGAAACTACTCTTAGCTGGATTCCAGGTGCGTATGGTGACAAACACGATGTATATTTCGGCACCAGTTATGCCGATGTAAACGACGCCAATGCATCTGACACCACGGGCATATATCGTGGCCGCAAAGATGCAAACACTTATGACCCTCCGGGTTTTCTCGAATCCAGCAAGCGTTACTACTGGCGGATTGATGAGGTTAACGAAGCAGGCCCAGACCCCTGTCTCTGGAAAGGTGATGTCTGGTCTTTCACTACTGAGTATCCAATCGTAGGCACTGTGATAGGTGACTGGGAACAGAATATGGACGGATGGGGTCCGGCATGGGAAGATTCCCCTGTCTTTGACTATAACCAAACTCCTGAAACAGTTACATTGGGCGAATACAGTCTAAGCGTACAGTGGACTGCCGACTACTGGATTATTCAGTATTCTGCGCCGGAGGTACCAGAAACTCTGGAAAACACGACGCTAATGTTTGACTATACGGCATACGGCGCAGACTTCAGTAACTGGGCCGAGATCGGTGAGAAGATTGCCTTAAATAGCGACGCCGCCCCCGGCTGGAAAGAGTACAACGGTAGAGACCTCGCTGTAGTAATAGACAGAAACACTGGTGAACAGCTGGATTCTATAGATTTCGGTAGTTGGGAGGAAATCTTTCAAAGGACCTACACTCTTGACGTTTCGGACTATGATTTGACCGGTGCAACATGGTTCTCCATTGTCATCTCCTGCAATGTAGACGTCAAAACAAGTACAGGTAGGATCTATTTAGACTATGCGCGACTGGTTGATGCCAGACTCGCCACTAATCCAGTGCCGACTAACTATGAGGAAAATGTGCGGACCGAGCCAACTCTTACCTGGACGCCAGGCAAGGGTGCTGTCACTCATGATGTATATTTCGGCACCGACAAAGATGATGTAACCGACGCCAACAGAACCAATAAATTTGGCGTTTTCATAAGGAAGGACTATGACACTAACTCTATTGATATCGCAGATGACCCAAATGTAGGAGTCTTGGAATTAGGTACGATCTACCACTGGCGGATTGACGAAGTCAATGGTACCGATATCGCCAAAGGTCCTGTCTGGACCTTTATGACAGGCAACTATCTTGTTATTGACGATTTTGAATCGTATAGTTCTAATCCGAAGCCTCTTGGAGATACGTGGAAAGCCAGCAGCAAAGCGGATGTAAGTCTCTCGACAGACCCCGTCCATGAAGGCGACCAGGCGATGACGATTGCTTACGACAATAATACTCCATCGCCTTACTACTCAGAAGCTTATGCTGATACAAATGGAGCAAACAGCCTCGACTTTGGCACCGACTGGACCATAAATGGCGTTGAGGGATTGTCGCTGTGGTTCCGGGGCAATCCCGATGTTAGAGGCAGCTTCGACGCAAACACCTACACGATAAATGCTGCCGGTTGGGATATCGAGGATACGGCTGATGGCTTTCACTATGCCTATAAGGAGCTTGGTGAACCTAATCTTACCTGGCAAATCACGGCGAAGGTGGACAGCTTGGAGGATACCGGCGACTGGGCCAAGGCGGGTATAATGGTTCGCAAAACGTTAGAACCAAACTCAGCAAATGTAGCGGTAGTTATTACACCCGGTAAAGGAATTGACTTCCAGTATCGTGAGACTGCCGGCGGTGACACCACGGACACAGTTACAACTGGATTCACCCCTCCACAGTGGTTACGGTTAACTCGTGCTGGTGCGCCAGCTACAATTTACGTCGAACATGCAAACACCGTTGATACACCCGGTTCTTCTGATTGGGAGGCGATTGGAGCTTTGGAGGACCCCTATGCCACATATACCGCGCCCATGTATATTGGCCTGTGTGTGAGTAGCTTTAATACTCAGGAGCTGTGCACGGCCCAATTCTCTAACGTTAGCATGCTGAGGAGCTTTCCTCCAGGTACACCAATTACAGGCTCATGGGCCGACAAGGATATCGGTATTCCTTACAACGACCCTGAGGAGATGTATGTGGTACTGGAAGATAGCGACAGTAACGGCATTGTGTATCACCCTGACCCCAATGCGACGCAGACAAGTACCTGGACGCACTGGGGGATAGAATTGGATGAATTCAGTGAGGATGTAAACTTGGAAGATGTCCAAAGGATGTATATTGGCTTTGGTAACAGAGGCCTTCCGATTCTAGGTGGTCCAGGTACCGTACACTTCGATGATATTCGTCTGTATGCACCTGGATGTGTCCTTTCGAATCGTACAGCAGATTTTGCCAAGGCCGACTATGCTCCTGAGGGTAATCCTTCCGGGGACTGCGTAGTAGACTTTAAAGAGATTGATATAATGGGACGTGACTGGCTGAAGACACCACCACCTAATTCTGCTGTCGACCTGCATGTTGATGACAAGATAGACTTCAAGGACTTTGCTGCTTTGGCAATGTTCTGGCTTGAGGAGCAAATATCTCTGTGGCCGTGACCGTGAGTGTTGTTACAGGCCTGAGTGGTTAGCGAAATATCGCGTTTATTCGGGGCCTACATTGATTAGTTTGATGTAGGCCCCTTTAATTTTTATTAGTTTCAATGCTTGCAATTCTATGTGTTAGAAGTTTTTAATGCCGTAACAGAAATGCTCTGGAATTATTCCGATTTTTTCCCCAGGACTTTTCAGCTACTTAGGTCTTAACTGATAGCCTTTCTGCATGAATTTGAGGTCTGGACTGTCCTGACCATCTGCGTTCCATTCTCCTTCTTCAGCATAGAGTTGAGCCATTTCGATTGTGCGTTCATCCAGCCATCTATGCATTTCTACATGACCGTCGGCCCAGCCGAGACTACTTCGGTCACCATGCCAGACTGTCAATGGGTCGCACCAGTTATCACCTGTAGCAGGAAATAAAATCCACGAGCCCATATTCCATTGCCTGGGGTCGGCTTCCTCCACAAACACATATTTAGTGGCGGGATTTCTTATTTCATCGTATTTTACAATGGCCCTTCCGGTATAATCGTTGGGGTCGCGTTCTTCACCATTCATTCCTCCGGCAATGGAATAGCTGCGAAAGGTAGCTCTATCAGATCTTCTTTTTCTGTCATCAGCTGGGCAGCGATATATATCAACTGTCTTGACATAAAGAAACAATCTCCCATTCCTTATGCCTCTCAACTCGTCCTCAAGTGTTGGGGGGCTTTTGTAGTTACCGGCACCATCCTGCGGTGGTTCTACCCAGCAGGCTCCTTCGGGAGGTATATTGTAGTTTGCACTCGCGGGCACATTGCCATTAACCAACCTGCCATCATTATCACCCTGGTATATATACCAAGCCGTTGTCAGAGTCCTTACATTACTAGTGCAGACGATTCTACGACCTTGGTCTCTGGCCTTTCGCAAAGCGGGCATGAGAATCGCCATCAGAATGGAAATGACAGCTATTACGACCAGAAGCTCAATTAGTGTAAAAGCTTCTTTTTTCACTGTTCCTTCTCCGGCAAAATACCTTATAAAGCAGCACAGCAGGGTATGTCTATTCTAAATCGGTGATTCTTTCTTAATATCGTCTTAAATTATAGAATGCATAAAGCTAATTGTATGGCCTGACAATTTTATAATAGTTCCTATTACATAATACTACTCTCCGCCGGATATGTCAACTTAAATTTTCTCGCTCAAAGTAAGGAATTTTCCATAAGCTCCTTCTTAGCAAGTCTTTCCGAAGCCAGAAACAGGTATTTGTCCGCCATACGTTGGGCGGATTTATCGCTTCAGTTAGGCCGGTTAGCAATCGATACATAAGAAAGTCCGGCACTCCTCCTTGCGTAATAAGGGTTTATATCTAATTACAAACTACTCCTTACATCATCATACATAGCGGGTGCGTCTCGAATAGTTCGACAGGCTCACTATAAATTGAATCTCCTCCGAAAAAGACTACAAAAAATCTCTAACTTTGCGGAATTTTTTAGTTGATATTGGTCAGATTTGTGGTAAAGTGGTAAATGATAGAAAAAGAGCTGAGTGGAGAAATGCACCTAAGAAGAAGTCTATATAGGAGGAGCTCTTGCGAGGATATTCACCAAGGAAGTAATTTACACGGACGTTAATGGATTAACGTAAAAAGCTGTTCCCAGGAAACAGGAAATTCTTGAAAGAGGCCCCGCAAGGGGTTGTGCTTGATGGGATGGTTTGTGTTTACTTCAAGGTTGATTTGTCGTATCTGTAGGAGACTGCACCTGTGCTGCAAAGATGTGCATATCTACAGCCACACCTTTCTTTGCAACCTTCCGATGCTCTTTTTTGGTCGGGGATATTATAAATCGTTGTGTGTTTATGCCGATGCCCTGTCTAATCTGTCAGGAGTTTCGTCAGCGAACCACGTTTGTTTTACATGCCCCCGAATATATCGGGGGCAGGCAAATTTAGGGGGTAGGAAAGGAGGTGTAGCGGGGAGAAACAAAAATAATTAACAGGTAAATAAATTTAGCGTAAATCAAAAAAGGAGAAGAATAATGAAGAATACATATCTGATTATTGCAGTCGTCGCGCTGGCATTGCTTCTGGGCCAAACAGCGCAAGCGGCAGAGACGAACTGTGATAAGTATGGTACCATCTCAGCCGGAAGCTACATTATCCAGAACAACGTTTGGGGCGCGGACACTGCGCAATGTATTACTTTCACTGGAGGAACTGCTTGGACTGTAAGTACATCCGCTCACAATCAGGGCTCTGTGGCTGCATACCCCTCCATTTTCAGAGGCTGCCACTGGGGTAATTGTACACCCAGCAGCGGGATGCCAGTGGTGGTGAGTCAAGTGAGTAATGCTCCCTTCAACTTTAGTGTTAGCAGCGCAAGGCCTAGTGGAGACTACAATGTTGCTGCCGAAGCCTGGTTAAGTCCAAACTCCGATACGAGTGGTGGATACAATGGGGGCGCGGAAGTTATGATCGTGCTCGACTACCATGGTATGTATCCAGCCGGTAGCCAGGTCGGGACTTTTAGCGGTCATGATGTGTACTACGCTAATGTAGGCTGGAATTTTGTTACGTATGTTCAGACAGGCAGGAATTCCGCAAGCGGCAACATGATGGATTTCATCAATGACGCTATGTCCCGAGGCTATGTTCAATCATCGTGGTACCTTCACGTTATGGAGGCCGGTTTCGAAATTATGTCAGGTGGTCAAGGGCTCTCGTGTAATTCGTTCTCGTTCTCGGTAAGCGGCGGCGGCACGACAAGCACAACCAGCGCCACGACAAGCACAACCAGCGCCACAACAACCACAACCAGCGCCACAACAACCACGAGCGCCACAACAAGCACAACCACAAGCGGTGGCGGCGGATGTGACTGCGGTACGTGTGACTGGTATGGCACAAACGTCCCTACGT
>CAZZHL010000126.1:0-6765 GCA_964653945.1 uncultured Pirellulales bacterium | reverse complement strand
AGCGGTTTGAGCAGGAAATTGCAGCAGCCTGCATAGATGGCTTTGACAGCCATATCGAGAACTTGCTGCGGTTCGACATTGCTCACCGCCCTGAGCTTGTCGAAGGGTTGGTTTTGAGCTTTTTGCTCCTGGGTTTCACACATCATAATCACCGGCAAGTCTGGGAAATTCGTTTTGATTTCATGAATAAGCTCGAAACCGTCTTTGGGGCAGTCTATTTGAATTGTACCGAACACAAGGTCATAATCGTTCCTCTCAAGGGAGTTGACAGCAAGTTTTTTATTATCAGCAATGGTCCCGCGAATACCTTTGCGAGCTAAAATCTCAAGTAGGAAGCGAACGGACTGCTGGTCGTTATCAACTATCAATACATTTGCGCCCGGGTTTACACTTTGCGGGTTCACCCCTGCAGCTTCGTTTTTGCGAAGCCCCTCGGTTTGCTTCGCAAGAAGCAGAGGGGCAGGCAAAACGGCGGGGGTGTTTTTTTGCGTTTGGTCCGCCACGGCAGCATTTATCTCAGCTTTACTCACTTTAAGGATACTCCATTTCCATTTACAAAGTTAAGGCTGGTTTTCAGCAATCAAAGCCCACGGTTTATCTTGCTGGTACCAATTGATTAAATTGCTCATGGTTTTTGCCAAATCTGCCCATAGCAAATCGGGATATTCAACAATTAGCCGTTTGTATATTTCAATTGCCGATGACGGGTCATCATTTCGCAGGCAATTGCCTGTTTGAAATAAAACCCAGGCCCTGTCTTCATGCCGGTCATTTTCGTCTGCAGTGGTGCGATTAAGAGCTTCCTGGTAACACTTTGCTGCTTCTTTCAGATGGCCGCTTCGAAACAAGATATCAGCCAATTCAACAGGGTTTTTAAGTTGTTCAGAATGCTGCGGTAGCTCCTTTAACATTTGCAGGGTTTCATCCGTTACAGGTCTGTATGGCAGCTGACTTTCATCTTTGCTGCCAAGAAGCTTCTTTGATTCAGCTTCGGCTTTTTTGAGTTCGGTCTTCTCCAGCACATCTTTGTCAGGCGAAGTATCGTCGGGTTTAGTTTGTTGAGTTGGCTTAGCGACAACGAGAGGTTCAGACGGTTTGTCCTGCGGTTCAAATTTAACGGAGCGGATTTTTTCGATTATCTGGTAAAGCTCGCTTTTGCTTTTACTGCTGTTTTTGTCTTTGGGATTAGTAATCCTGGCTTGCCATAATTGCTGGCCAAGGTGGGTAGTTGGACTATTAGCGATAAGCAGGTGAGACTGATTTTTGTTGTTCTGATTAGAAGGTTGTTCTGATGAAGTTTCCGCATAACCGAGAGAAGCCAGGAAGCAGAAAACACAAAGCGAAAACCCCCACCCGCGACCGAAAGCCCTTAGGTTCATCCTGTGGGTTAAACCCACCTTACGGGGATTTTTAATTTTAATCTTCATAGACGATTCCACTGTCCCAAAAGAGCTAATACTGCTCTGTCGTAATCTTTTTGCTGGTTATAAGCCGTTGCCAGCAGGTCTAATGCCTTTTGCTTAATTTGTTCCGGAGGTTCCGAATCTAAGAGCTGCAAACATACAGATGCAGCCTGGTTATCTTGGCCGAGTTTCAAACAAACATCAGCCAGTTTGAGGGTAGTCTCGTGGGCCAAAGGGCCTGGCTCGGTGATAACAAGAATTTCAGCCAATTTCTCGCGGGCAGGCTCGAAATTTCCTTTGCTAATATAGCAATCAGCCAGTTCGAGAGATACTTTGGCCTTTAATTGCGGGTTAGAAATATATTCAACTCTGTCACCAAGCATCGCAATAGCCTTATCAATCAGTCCCATCGCCGTAAGAACCTTGCTTTTGAGCAGTAATATCGCAATAGATTCTTGCTGTGAAACAAACGCGGAGTGGATGCCTTCTGATATGTTAAGAGCCTCAACGAAATTGCCCTGCTGAATATATACTTCAACTAAGGCCGATATAGTTTCTACGTATTCTTCCCTGGCAAGCTGTGATGGGCCGCCTTGCAGTGCATATTGAAAAGCAACGGAGGCAGATTCAGCATTTTCTAAAGCCAGGTAGGTTTTTCCTAAAATAAAGTAGGCCGAATACAAGTCTTTATTTTTTTGGTCTTTGGCAAGTTCGATATACCGAGCTAACCATTTTGCTGCGGATTCATAATCTTTTATCTGATAGAGACATTTGCCTGCTCCCAGGACGGCAGCGCTTTCGGATTTTGGAGTGAGGCTGAGATTATAAACTTTGCGATAAAGTTGTGAGGCTTCGGTCATAAGACCCGTCTTGGCTGTAATGTCAGCAAGATACAGATAAGCCTTCTCGGCAATTTCTGTATCTGGATATTGCTCAACGAGCTGTTTCAAATCCTGGCGAGCACCGGGATAGTCGCGCAGGCTGTCTTTTAGTTTGCTTGATTTTAATAAAGCAAACGGCGCCAAAGATGAGCCTGAGAAGTGATTAGTTACAAGTTTGTATTCTGCTATTGACTCAGCAACATGGCCTTGCTGGCTTTGCAGAAGCCCCATGGCAAAATGAGCGTTTGCAAGGCGCGAGTCTTCTGGGAATCCAAGCAAAAATTTTTGCCAAAGCGAAGCAGCTTCGTTACTAAGTAGAGATATTTGCTCTGAAACATAAGAGTATTTGTCCGGATTGAAAACATGCACAACCCCTTTTTCATCCAACTGTGCCAACAAACCGGCGCAGCCGGATGCTGCTGTTACGAACTGCTGTGCAGTTACCGCTGACAGGTGTAAGTTTATCGCTCGTTTGAGCATTCCAATTTCATTTGGTTCTAAAACCCAATGGACATCAAGACCTGCATTAGCAGCAAATCTGGTCAGCAAATCTTCCGTTGATGCACCATAGCAAGTAACTGTATATCGAGGTATACCATCCGGTTGATTGAGCCGCTCAATTTGTGGACTGAGCATGGCCTTTCTTAGTTGCTCAGAGCCGGAATCCAGGAGGGTTCGCAGTTGTGTTTCACTTAGCTCGGCGAAAGGGTCTTTTGCTGTATTGAGTAACTGCCACAAATCTTCAGGAAGGTTCTTATCAGTATCACAAAGAGATAGAACTTTTCTTGTTATTGCCTCAGCAGCCAGAAAGTAACAATCACGTTTCAGCGACAGACTCCAGTCTTCGTCAAGGTAAACTGCGTCAATTAAGGCGATAGCCCCGTACGCTTTGTTTCGCGCATTTAGATATAGTTTTTTTTGCATTTCAAGTAAGCTTCTGTGGTAGTTAGCGAGCACCCTTACAATAGGACTGCAACTGTTAGAAGCGCTTCTGAATAAACGACTGGCCTGCTCCTTCGATAGGCGTCCTGTGGGGTGGTCAGCTGTTCTTTCCATACACATTGCCATTCTTAACTGAAGAAAATCTCTCATTAAATGTTCTTGAGGGTTTCCTGAAAGCCTTTGATGCAGCTTTTCATAAAGAAGCAAAGCTTTTTTATAATCTCCGTTGAGGTATAAGCTTCGAGCATCTTGCAGAGACAATGATTGAGTTGAGTCGGGTATGGATTCCGGCTGCTGCACTTGTTGTGGTGTTGTGGACTTGGCCATCCCTGACGGGACGCTGATAGATTCAGCCGGTTGTGGTTGAGATTGAGATGTTTGTTGTATGGCAGATACAGGCTGTTGGTCGGCGACAGGTACGGACTTGTCAGAATAAAGCCAGTCATAGCTCGATGGAGATTTTAATAACGTATACAGCAACATTGCCGTAATTGCTGCAATGCTGACAACAAGAATCTTCTGGACGGATGAAAACCGCTTATGTCTGATTGGAGGTACTCGGCTCACATCAAAAGATTGCGAAGAGCTGGCGGTCCGGGCGTTTTTCGGGGCGGTAGGGACTTGTTGTGCCGAGTGTTCCTCATCAGCCTGAGCCGGGGATAATTCACTATCCGGAGACACCTCTGCCACATTCTCCAATTCCGGCGCTTCGCTGGCATGCTCGGGGGCGTTTTTTTGACTTTCTTTTGCCTTTGAGCGGATTTTTTTGAGCTTTTCTCCCCAGGTACGGCCCAAATGCCCGATATCGTTTTCTTGATTTTCTGCTGTCATAGCTTTAAATTATTATTCCGATGCTACTCTGCGAAGTAGCTCGCTACGTAGCACGAGATGTAACATCAATCAGCCCGGTTCAGAGCGCACTACTGAACTTTAGCTTTTATGAAAGCAATAATCGTGCCAAACTTGGCTAAATAGGATTTGATAGGTGCGTTTTTAGGTTTTTTGCTGTAAAATCACCCTTTTAGTCTTAAAGGCAGTTTTTTTCGTAGAAAAGATATGTTTGGATTTTATGCGTGCCGACAAATTTTCCGACACCCGTGTTTTCTGTCCCGCTGCCCCGACTTGCGTCGGGAGACGCAGGGGCAGGCGAAGACAGAAACGGGTGTTTTATATCGTATTTATTGCTTTACACTTGTCCGCCGATAGGCGTCCTCCGTAATCCACAGGATGTTTTACGGTAGGAGTCCCAAGGATTGTGGAGCACGAGGAATTATGACACCGCTACGGGTTCGACTGAGAATGGTCTTGAGAGTTCATCCGTGACTTCTTTTATCGATTCGGTTCTGGAAGAACCGCTTGCAATGTGATGCTGTTTTACCTTGGCATAAAGGGTTGCCCTGCTTATACCAAGAAGCTCGGCTGCTTTTGTCTTTTGCCAGTTTGTCTCCTGCAAAGCCCGGGCAATAAGCTCACATTCAGCTTTTGCAAGCGAAAAATCCTTTATTTTATCGGCCCTTGCGCTATGGTAAAGCACATCGGATTCTACAGGGGCAATCACAATATTGCTTAAGCCAATTTTGTCAGTGGTTTCCAACAGTATTGCCCTTTCAATAACATTGCGCAGTTCGCGGACATTGCCGGGCCAATCGTGTTCCTGCAAGGTATTCATGGCTAATTTGGTTATCGAGGTTATTTTATTGACCTTTTCGGGACATATAGTTGATGTCCTGAGGAAATATTCAGCCAGCAGTGAGATGTCTTCTCTTCGACCATGCGATTTTATAGGGGCAATAATAACAGGGCAGATATCCAGACGATAGTAAAGGTCCTGCCGAAAATGTTTAGCCCGGACTTCGTTGGCAAGGTTGTGATTGCTGGAGGCAATTATGGTGGCTTTACATCTAATTTCTTTTATGCCTCCCACCTTTCGGAAGGTTTTTTCCTGAAGGATTCGCAGCAGCTTGCTTTGCAAATCCAACGGCATCTCGCTTATTTCATCAAGAAAGATTGTTCCAGATGCTGCTAATTCTAAAAGCCCTGTTTTTTCACGGTCGGCACCGGTAAAAGAGCCCTTTACATAGCCGAAAAGCTCGCTTTCCAGTAGATTTGCGGTTAAAGCTGCACAATTTACAGCTACAAACGGCTCGTCTGGATGCCTGATGGTATGTATTGCCTTAGCCGCCAGTTCTTTGCCTGTGCCTGTTTCTCCGACTATTAGAATCGGATTGCATTGGCTCGCAGCGACAAGTTTAATCATTTGAAGAGTATTCTTTGTTGCCTTGCTGTGGCCAACCATTGAGACCGAAGCAGCAAGGTCATTGGCAAAGAGGTCACTTGTGTCTTTCTTCAAGGTGAAAATCTTGAGATTACTTTTTATTTGGTTTACAATTTTCCTCAGTCTATGATTGTCTTTTTTGCCCGGCACGTAATAACAGGCTCCGATATCTGTATACTCTGCGGGAGAGGGAGTGTCGTTTTCATCGCTGCCAACTACTATGATGTTAACATCCGAATCTTTATTGGCTGTTCTTAGAAATTTCTTAATGCAGCTTGGGCTGAATTGATGGTCAAAAAAGATTAAGTCAGGATTGACTGTCTTAACAGTGTCCAATGCCTCGGCGAAGTCGTCGGCCACAAATAATTCCTGGCTAACTTGCCGAGCTAATTGATGGACTTCTGCGTTCTTGCTTACCGCAACAACCCTGTGTAAAGTCATCTCTTATTTAAGAATCACGAGCTTTATCCCCCACGAGGTTATTTAACACTATGTTAATGTCTGAATCATGAGCTTTATACCCCACGATGTTATTTAACACTATGTTAATGTCTAAATCATGAGCTTTGTCCCCCATAGATGTTATCTCATGTGTTGATGTCTAATAAATCGTCAGAAAGTTACAACAACTTTAGTTTTTTATGGGACTGGCCAATAATGTCACTAATTTTCCGTCTCAAAGACAAGTTGTTATTTCTTCATAACTTTATAGGACTCTTTAGCGAAATAAAGGCTTGTTATCAGGGCAGGTTGTCTTTTATAGGACGCATTATTGTTATGAGACGTTGTTTCGCTTCGCTCAAGTATAGTTTTAATGTCACTATGTTGGTAAAAGCAAGGCAAAAAAATCTTTAGAATTCCTGCACGAGAAGAGTGTGGTACTCTGTGACGGGTCGAATTATGAATGTCACTCTGAGCGTGACCCCCTGCTTTTACTTACGCATGAAAGCGAGGGGGCCCGGCATGACACCTCCTCAAATCACGAGTAATGGGGCAGAAGTAATGCCGGTAGAATCTTCCGGGCATAGGAAGATTTATCCTTTGGGATAGCTTTTTAACGAAGCTTATATAGGCATTTATTGAAATTTATCCCTTCATAACCTGCGTTGCGACAATAGCTTACCTTTAATATGAAGATTGTTGTTCTCAATGTGGCATGGCGATTGCTTCTATTTGGGTTGTCTGCTTTCGGCAGTATTTTAAGCAGTGTTATTTGATGTGAGACTTTTTGAAAGGGTAAAAAACTTATGAGTACATCAGCAAT
>CAZZHL010000125.1:0-6812 GCA_964653945.1 uncultured Pirellulales bacterium | reverse complement strand
TTTTCTGAGGACTGAACTGCCTTAATCCACATATCAATTTGTTCTTCCCACCCCTCACACAACTTGACATAGTTACTGTGTTTAAGCTCTCCATATTCAACTTCCTTGGCTGTCTTTCCTGATAGAAGTGCACCAAGTTTTAAAGCTTTAAGTATCTCTTTAGTCTGTTTTGCGTACTCCTGTGCAAAATACAATTCCAGTTGATCATCTGGGACAGGGGTATCGCCAGCAATATCGGCCAACCAATCGGAAACATGTTCGACCATCCTGCCTAAAAAATCGAAATGGCTTTTATCTTCTGATGTTTTGTATTGATTTAACTTGATTATTTCGTTAAGCCCTTTAACCCAGTCATTCCGCAACATTGCTTTTTCGTTTTCACCTTTTAAAACACGAATTAACTCTTTAACCGTCGGAGTAATGTCAGACGTCAATTTTCTAAAAAGCTCGACTCCAAAGGCATTGGATTCAACTGTTGCACTACCCAAGCCATTTTCAAAGCCGTTGATTACCTTATCAATATTCGCACGTTCAGCGTTCGACACAAAGGTCAAGGTGTCTAATTCCAGTGATTCACCTTTTAATGATCCGAATACTTTTGCAATATTCTTTGCAATGGTTTCCCGCTCTGTCTTGGATAATGCTGGAAACTTAGAGAGTTTCTCAAAGGCATCGACCCCGATCATTTTTGTCCTAATGCCCTTAGAAATGGCTGTTTCAAAAATATCGGAAGTCCGCCATGTCCGTTTTAGGCATTGAGAGGATACGCGCAATCGTTCATAGCCACCTATCTTTGCGGTTTTAGGGCTACCCTGATCATCGCGGTTCAGGTTGGCTGGTGGATAAGCTGTCAATAGATGCAACTGAATAAAGCGGCTCATAATCATTCTCCTTTCCTGGTTTCTTTGGGTAAAGTGGTGAAATAGTCGGTTGCCCAACGCACGGCAAGACGCTTGGTTGGTTCCCGGTCAATCTGATTATTAAACTCCCAATGCCATTGAATGATATCATTGGCCAAAGAGATTATATTAACTTTAGCATCCAATAAGCGGATTGCCCTTAACATGTGGCGGTAAAACTCATCAGTAGTCCGGCTCTTCTGCAATTGTTGAAAACGCAACTCACTCATTGGCGGTTTTTTTCTCTTAACTGGCGTTGCAAGTTGTTCAGCAAAAGAGGCCATTTTTTTCGGCTTGTTCTCATCTTTGGGTGGAAGGCTTTTGCTCAAGGTTTGGCTGTCTTCTTTAACGTGTGCCAACAGCCCCGCCACTGCCGCACTGGTGAGCATGGTATTGTTCTCACGCCAACTATCCGGCATCCTGTTTACAAAGTTAAAGAAGGCATCGGTCAGCAAAATATCCTCAGGCCTTTCAGCCCGCCGTAATCTGGCGCGGTTACCGCGATTGTCGTTAAGCCGAAGATGCCAGTGCTGTAAGGCTTTTTGCTCTTCAAAACTAAGAAATTTGTATTTCACGAGGCCACCTCCTTCTGTTTTCCAAATTGATTTATCGCTTTTAAAAATGATCTCTTATATGGGAACAAAGCTCCAAGAAGATAATTTTTTGCTTCCACTACCTTCTTCAAATCCATTCCATCAACAGCCTCACCCAAGGCGTTCTGATCAAAATAATTGAGACAGTGTTTTTGTATCTCTTTAACCCACTTTACATAAATCTTTAACGGTTTGCCCGGTGTTTGTCCGTGAGCAATTAATTCACTGAGCATGGTTGAAAAAGCCTTTTCAAGGCTCTCCCAATACTCGTACTCAATGTTCTTATAGGTGCTTAAATGTCCTGCCTTGTTGATGGCTTTTGTCACATGATTCCATTTTTGCTTTCCGCTGCTATCTGTTTGAGGTCTGAACCACGCTCTGATCAGTGAGAATCGAAGGTCTTGTACTACTTGATATGCAATTTGTAGTGCATGGGTGACATGCTCTTTCAAAGCATCAACATCATCACTGGGCACCTGAAATGTCGGTATAATGGATTCATACCAGCATCTTACATTGGCGCTCGCTGCATCATAGCCAAAGCACCAAAGTTTAGTGTTAGCTGCAATTTTATGTTTCTTTTCATCGTAATAGTGCCTTACTACTAATGAACGTCCCCATCGTAATTTCTTATTTTCGTCGTCAGCATATTCGTCATAATTAAGTGATAACCACTGTCTGAAGCCTTCACCAGCGTATTTTGCCTCAATCGGTTTTGGGAATTTGTCTTTTGCTGATCGAGTATAAGGTGTAAGAGGATGAACCCAACCGTTGGTGTAATAGACGCCATTATGAATACGTTTATAAAATCTTACCCCATGCTCAACATCCTCTCCAGACAAATCGCACTGGCCTTTAAGTGGCTCGATTTTTAGCCGTATGCGTCTTGGCATGGCCCAATAGTGTTGCAACGGATTAGCCTCCGATGGTGAGGTCGGCTCCTTTTTGGGGCTAGTGCGCGTTTTATCCATCCAGGGGAAAATATCTGCTCGTCTGTTTTTGGACTGGTCGCCTGGAATTAAATCCATATCTTCCTTGTAGATGACATTCAGCCATAACTTTTGCCATAAGACGCTTTCATTGGAGTCTGGCATTACCAGCGTTGTCAGTGGTGCATTCCTTCTGAGACCGACACGATGTTTTCCCCATGCCAAGACCCCGGTGACCTGCAAGTTAAAAAGAGCCAAAGCAGCCCAGTAGGGAGAAACAAGTTTTATCTGACCTGCTTTGACAAATAGGTCTTTGTTTTCTTTTCGGGTGTTGTCGCTTAAGGCTCCGCCGATCAAATCTTCTATGGGCAACCATTCTCCTTCAAAATCATCGTGGTCTTGCATAAACCCTGTTCCATTACAGGTATCGATTTCAAAAGCGTCTTTCACGTCTTCAAAAGCTGCTTGCAATTCATTCGACTTTGGCAATCTTTTCCAATACTCTTCCCAGACATTTTCAACTTCCGGCGCAAAGCAGGTTTGCAACAGGCCGATCAGGAATTGATATAGCGCTCCCTGAAAATCGGGGCGAGGAGCATTAATTTCAATGACTGGGTTTTCTGCCTCGGCAATCTGCCAAGGCTTGATTGTATCCTTGCCATCTCTTCGAAGAACGGGAATCCATGGGTCGGTTATCAAATTCATAGACTTTCTCCTGTTTCAGATTGCCAACCGTCGCTGGCATTGTAGTATCTCGTTGTTTCACCTGTGAGCGGAAAGACCTCAAGCCAACGAAGGGCTTTGACCTCGGTTTTTAAATCTTCAATCAACTTTTGCATGGTTGCCGTAATATGCTGCTTTGCCTTTTTCCACTCCCATTCAGGGATCTTTACGACACTTATGGCCCACTCATGGTGCGTTCCTTTGGCGTAGGGTTGCAGCTGGTCCTGAAAAAACCTTGCAAGGGCGACAGAAATCGTTTCCTGTTCTGTCAATCGTGTTGGAACACGGGTCTCTTCATCCCAATCGCCGCTGGATCGGGTGTAACCCTTGTTCAATTTAAGCGCATTCAAATTTGCCATGCTCTGCTGCGTCAGGTTTTTACCAACAGCATCCATGGAGGCATCAAGAAGACAGGTCGGGATGGTTTCTTCCGCTTCGTCTGAGTAGACGCCTTCAATCAGGCCCCTGGCATTATCCGGCATGGTGAATTTTCCTTTTCCATCCTCCAACAACATATTGGCAGTCAACCAGAGTTGACCGACATGGGGATAAACCGCCTGAGTGCCTTCCTGATGTGTTTTCAACCAGGTTTCGTCGGGGTCTTTTGTTGGGTCAGGGGTGAACAAATAGAGGATTGGTGTGCCGCGTCGATCTTTGGCATTCAATTCTCTGAGCCTGTTGCCTTTTTCATCGCGAATATGCCGGCACAGACGCCCAGCCCGCTGTATAATAAGGTCCATCGGAGCAAGATCGGTAATCAGCACATCAAAATCCAGGTCCAGTGACTGCTCAACCACCTGTGTGGCTATCAGCACTTGGCTTTTCCGATCTTCATAATTCGACTTGTCGCCAAATCGTTTCAATGTTTCTGTTTCAATACCTTGCCTATCTATCATGGCAAATCGACTGTGAAACAGGTGCAGATGATCTCTTTCTAACCATTCACAGTCTGACAAACTTCTATAGCTTGCCCGCGCCGCTTTCACAGTATTACGAATCCAGCAAACACAATGCCCCTTGTTTACTGTTTGTTGTATTTGCTCAATAACCGCCTTTTCCGCTTCCAGTTGTTCGATCTTCACTGTGCGTTTCACTTCTTCGCGAGTGTCGATATGTTTTTCAGTCTCACCTGCTGTCGGTGAATGGGTGGCCAATGGATAGGCGGTACTAGAAATGTTTGGTGTAAAAGCGCCAATTCCTCGATGAAAAGCTTCCAACAGTTTTGTACGCATGGTTTGTGGCAATGTTGCCGACAACAGAATTACACTGCCGCCCTGCCTTGCATGTGTTTCTATCAGGGCGTCAAGCAATGTTTGCATATAGCTGTCATAAGCGTGAACCTCATCGACCAGCAACACTTTGCGACTAAGGCCAAGAAGTCGCAGGGATTGGTGTCGTGCAGGCAACACACCCAGCAATGCCTGGTCAAGGGTGCCAACACCTACATCAGCAAACAACGCCTTTTTTCGATTATCAGCGAGCCATGCATTGCAATAAGCCGTAGCGCTCAACTCTTGCTCCAGTTCGTCATGGCCGTATGAATAATTCAGGTCTGCTGCTTGATTCTCTGAGAGAATTACGGATTCACGAAAAGCATCGGACAGATCCCTCGCTCCATGAGCCAATATCAAAGATGGTAAATCGTTGCTTTTATAAAACCGGCGGTATACTTTACCCAACCGCTGATACATGGCATTGGCGGTAGCCATCGTCGGCAATGCCACATACAAACCATCCGCTAATCCTGCACTTAACAAGCGGTGTGTCAGAATCAGAGCAGCTTCTGTTTTACCCGCACCGGTGACATCCTCGAGAATAAACAGTTGAGGTTCATCATTTAACGGTTCATTGATTGCATACTCCTGTAATGGAGTCGGCTTTTGGATAAACGGGAATAAGTTGCTTAGACCTTGAAACCGGCTCGTTTCCGGCTTTGCAGGCATGGATTGAATCACTTTTTCCGCTGATGGCAAAGCGTGTTTATACCAATAATCAGCCAACTCCTTCGGTTTGCTGCAATACGCGAAATATTCCTGGTTTGATCCCAGCCAATCCGCCAGCACTGCGGTTCCGGCCAGTTGCCAAGAGGCGGTTTTTAACCGTTGTTTCAAATCCTTATCGCACAAAGCGGCATGCTCAAACCGGGAGAGGAACAAACTGTGTGCGTCCAGTACAAAATGACAGGCCGCTTCTTCATCTTCCCGTTCAAAGAAATTTGAAATTCTGCCACCTGATTTTTTTGGAGGCATGCCATGGTGACCCGTAACAATCTCCAGCCAACGCTCAATTTCGTTCTGCCATTCACTGTTAGCGGAAATGGATTTTTCGAGCCGGGCAGATAGATTCTCCCGCCATAGCCAGAAGCCAAGGGTATCGTGCCGTTCAGTGTACTGCATCCTTGGGTTGGCTTTAACCAAATCAGGCGATGGATCTGTTTTTAACCCCTGGAATGCTCTCGAAAATTTACCCATATCGTGAAGAGCCAAACAAAATACAAAAAAGTCACGGAGCCAGCCCGGTTCAACCCCAAGCTGTGCTGACATGCGAAGACAAAGCGATTTTTTGGGGCTTAGCAAAATCCACCCCACCCCAGCTACATCCAAGCAATGAAATGGCAGAAGATGATATTTCGTTGGGTCATTCCTGTCGGCCTTGCCCCAATATTTGAAATAATCTGGAAAGGAATCGTTCATCTATTATCCTGTTAATAAACCGCTACCGGCTGAAGCAGGTAGCTTGAGGAGCCAAGGATTGGAGGATTCAAGGGTTCAAGTGAAAATCATTTTAAAACTCTTTTTTATCTCTCATCCTTTGGCCCCTTAAATCCCTGAGCCCTATTTAAATAAGAATCGAACTGAAACCTTCGCCTAAAAGCAAGGGGCTTTCTCCTATTCTCCGAAGGAGAGAATAATTCATGAAATCCGATTCCGGGCTATTATAACATGCCATGGGGGTCAGGTAGTGTCCTATGTCGAAAAAATCCATTCCGATTCTGTTTTTCTTACATCATCGACACCTTTGGCTGTTATCCGGGCCATGGGCTGAAACATGAATTGTAAACCATAAATAAACTATTCTACACCCGCCTATGGTTATTACAAATAATACCGGCTCTGATAAGCCCGCTTTCGCACATGGCAAGACGTGATTCCAGTTTGGATCCCCCGGATTCCGCGTCGCGCTTCGCTTGCACGCAATTCCAACTTGAAGATAAATGGAATTATATGATCTATTTTCCCTGCTCCCTTTTCTTCTTTTGCCATAGGGTGCCTTTGGTTCCTTAACCTCAAAACCGATCCGCTTTCTAGCCGTTTCAGGAGGCTCCATAAGTTTTCGTATTGCCTCAAAAATGATGGCGAATTGTTTGTCATATTTCTTTTCAAGCTCATCTAGCTTGCGAGCAAGTTCTGCATTCGAAGTCAACATCCGGCGCAATTTAACGAACGCCCGCATTATTTCAATATTGACCCTGACTGCACGGTTGCTTTTTAGTACACTTGAAAGCATTGCCACGCCTTGCTCTGTAAACGCCCTCGGCAGTTTGCGAGTTCCTCCCCAACTTGATGTTCCAAAATGGAATTTCAAGTTTGAAAACTCCTCTTTTGTGAGTTGAAACATGAAATCAGATGGGAAACGGTCAATGTTTCGAGTTACAGCTTTATTCATCA
>CAZZHL010000124.1:0-6888 GCA_964653945.1 uncultured Pirellulales bacterium | reverse complement strand
GGCCAAGCTCGTTGTCTCCCCAGGCGACGACAGAGCCATCTTCCTTCAGGCCAAGACTGTGCAGGTCGCCTGCGGCGACGGCGATAAAGCCACTATTAGGAGAAGGGACATCGCACTGGCCAGAGGAGTTGGCTCCCCACGCCACAATAGAACCATCTTCCTTCAGACCAAGACTGTGGGCCCCTCCTGCGGAAACGGTGATGAAGCCGGTATTCGGCGAAGGGACATCGCACTGGCCATAGTCATTGTATCCCCAGGCGACGACTGAGCCATCTTCTTTCAGGCCAAGCGAGTGGTACTGGCCTGCGGCGACGGCAATAAAGCCGCTATTGGGCGAAGGTATATCGCACTGGCCAAAGCTGCCGTGTCCCCACGCCACGATAGAGCCATCTTCCTTCAGGCCAAGCGAGTGGACCCTTCCTGCGGCGACTTTTACAAAACCCTTTGTCAGATCAACACCAACGACCTGACTTCCCCAGCCGATAATCTTACCCGATTCACCCAAAGCTGATTGGCCGATGCAGATAGAGAAAATAGCGGTAACTACAGCAAACAATAACAGATTTTTCTTGAAAATATTATCGAATCGCATTTTTTGTCCTCCTTCGTGACACGGAATTACACGGGCTGATTTAGACACCGATTAACACTGCTTTTTATTTTTTAGACGGTATTAACAAGCTCATCCTGTTATCCTGTCCTAAAATTGGTGTTAATTCGCGGCTAATAACTTCACCGTGGCTTTGAAAAATCCGGCCTATCCGGAAAAAATCCTCATAATATCGTTAAATGTTACGTAAAGGACAAATGCACCTATAAACACCCAGCCGGTGTAAGCTATTATTCCCTGAGTTCGCTCGCTCAACGCCGAACCTTTGATTTTTTCGATTAATAACAGCACAACCAGTCCTCCGTCAAAAGGCGGCAGAGGCAAAAAGTTAAACACGGCAATCACGGCGCTTATCAGGCCGAGCAGGTAAAGGTAGTAAGTTAACGGCTCATGGGCAACAACCTGATAGCTCAGAGCAAGGATGCCGACAGGCCCCATTAAAGCGCTCTTAGGGCTTATAAGCCCGACAATCAAGCCCTTTAACGTGGCATAGGTTTGGGCTATGAACATAATGGTTTTTCGCAAGCCCATTGCGATGGCGTTGATAGGACCGTTTGCCTTATAAAGCCGCTCGAACCGCCCAAAGGGGATAAACTCCGCAAAGTCGGTCTTAACCGCAATAGAATCTTCGTTGTTATTTACATTCAAAGCTGCGCTACCCGCGGTTTCTGTGTCGAGGCGCCAATCAATTGTGATACGTTCGCTGGGATGCTTTTGTATTTCTCTGATAACATCGTAGAAATTCGATACGGCAGCACCGTCCACAGCCGTTATCATTGCGCCGCGTGGAATTTCCAGCTTCTCCGGCCCGCTTTCTATCTCAATGGTCTTTGCTACAACCGCGTGCCGAGTATCAAACATTGACACGAACGAAATCCCTATAGCTGCTTCGTTGGTATCTTTGCGTACCTTTGGTATGACATTAATTGTTTGGACGTTTTCAATTCCGTCGGCATCTGTTCGTAATACCTTTATCGGCAGCTCTTTGTCTGGGTATCCCTTTACAACTTCACGGAACTCCTGGTATGTCGGGCATATAACATCACCGATGCTCAAAATAATATCCCCGCTTTGCAAAAACGGTTTTGCTTTTGCTTCCTCGATAGCACCTGTTTTTTCCAGTAGTTGCCGTCCCTTGGCAGTAATTTTCATCCATGGTGACGTTTGAACCTCAATATTTTCCATTCGCAGCCGGGGCACCATAGAATATATATGGCCTCCGCTTGTCGAAGGCAAAAACATTGGCGGGACCAGCTCCAGGCCGGTTTTGATATTGACCAGCGACGGGTTCCCTGCCTCATCGGTTCGTTCAGCTAACAATGTTACTTCTGGAGCGAGGCTGTTTTCTACTATCTCCTCCAGCTCCCAGTAATTTTGCACTTCTTTGCCGTTAACGGCCACGACCTTGTCGCCTGGAAGAAAACCTGTTTTTGAATATAATTTATTGGGCTCTGAGACCTTTGCAATGGTCAGACTCGATGCTTGTAAGATGCCGAAAGCTATCATTGGGTCTCGGAACTTTCCTTCAGCCACAAGTGCAAAAACTTCTGTGGAGCCGTTCTCATGCTTCACTTTTAGCGGGACCGCCTCGTTTGCATCCGATAGAGCGGCTGCTACACGTATATAACTAAAATCAATATCCTTACTTTCGTTGGCAACCCCAATTATCTCATCACCGGGCTTTATGCCTGCCCGGGCCGCCGGTGAATCTGGTATAACTCTGCCTACTACCGGAGGCGGCAGTTTTATCCCGACAAGAAACACTATCATAAAAATGATAATTGCACTGATGGCGTTGAAAACTACTCCTGCTGTTATAACGCCCATACGAACGCCGACCGGTTTATTCGCAAACGAACGAGGGTCATCGCTTGTCTTGGCTGGCCCGACGTCCTCCTGGCCTAACATCTTGACAAAACCGCCGAATGGGATAAGCCCGATACGATATTCGGTCACATCGTCATCGCTCGGCCGACTGTCTTCTTTGTCGGGCGACCTCGGCAAGAAGCGAAACCGCAGACCATCTTTTGTTTTTCGTACGCCGAGCAGAGTCGGCGGCATAAAAATCGAAAACGCCTCGACCTTTATCCCGGACAGTTTCGCGATGATAAAATGCCCGAACTCATGAACGAGAATCACCGCCCCGAACCCAATCGCGACCTTCAGCATATTACTGAATACGCCGATATTTCGCGAGACTAAGATAATGACTGCCACAAGGACAGCAATCCAGAAAAACATGCGAGAATACTTGCCCGCCGGTTGTGAGGCGGGTTTGTTCAACGGACCTTCTGCTTTAGACATTCAATAACCTCTCTTCTTGCCCAGGCATCTGCCTGGAGTAGCTCTTCGAGTGATATGGTCGTTTTGGCTTCATGTTTATTTAAACAATACTCTATAAGTTCAGCTATATTAACAAATTTGATTCTTCCTTCCAGAAATTCTTGTACTGCAGTTTCGTTAGCTGCGTTGAAAACAGCCGCTGCCGTGCCACCTGTTCTCGCAACCTCGTAACCTAATGGTAGTGCGCGGAAGACTTCACTGTTGGGCTTTTCGAATGTAAGTTTGCCGATTTCTTCCAGTTGAACTCTCTTGGCAAGCCCGCCGACGCGCGCAGGATACGTCAGAGCGTACTGGATTGGCAGGCACATATCAGGCCTGCCGAGCTGTGCTATTACCGAGCCATCGACGAATTCGACCAGCGAATGTATTATCGACTCAGGGTGAATCAGGACCTCTATTTTTTCAACCGGCACATCAAAAAACCAGTGTGCCTCGATAACTTCGAGCGCTTTATTAACCATAGTAGCTGAGTCGATAGTGATTTTCGGCCCCATGTCCCAGACTGGATGCGAAAGCGCTTCTTCGAGCGTTACGTTCTGGATGTCTTCGCTCGTGGCATTTCTAAATGGTCCGCCCGAGCCGGTAAGGATAATTTTGCTGACTTCATCAGGTGCGCCTGCCTGCATCGCCTGGAAAATCGCCGAGTGTTCGCTATCGACCGGCACAATAGTGCTGCCGTTTTTCCTCGCCGTCTCCATCAGCAGTTCACCCGCAATGACAAGCGGCTCTTTATTTGCGATGGCAAGTGCCTTGCCGCACTTTGCAGCCGCAAGGACCGCTGGCAGACCCGCAGCGCCGACAATCGCAGTCAAAAGAATATCCACTTCTTCAAGCTGCGCAATTTCTGTCAGGCTGTCCGGCCCAGCCAGAATCTCGACTCGCTCCGGGCCGACTAATTCGCGTAGTTGTTGTTCAAAATCGGCATTTGTGATAGCGGCAAATCTCGGCTGATAGCGTCTTACCTGCTCAGCCAATAGCTCGACGCTGCTGTTAGCGCTCAGCGCCACAATCTCATATTCTGGCCCGAGGGCATCTATTACCCGCAGTGCATTTTTGCCAATTGACCCTGTTGAGCCCAGAATAGCGATTTTTTTGGCCATAGATACGTATTCTACGCCAAATTATGTGTTTCTGCAAGAAATGATTATGCCCCTTTTGGGTTAGCCAGGGCAGGGAACGAATCTTCTTGACAGACTAAGTTGGTTTACGTAACCTCAAGGATGCTATTAGTGTAAATATGTGTTCTTTAAATATGGGAACATTTAAGGGTAAATTATTAATTGGAGGAAATCCCATGAAAAGGACATTACTGTTCACGTTCGCTCTGACGTTTTTCTTTGCTGCCCAGGCTTTTTCATATGCGCATTTCAGGTATTATATCAATAAAACTGAAGGCGGTGCTTATGAAGTTATCGTTGTGCCGGATGTCTCTGGTGCCAGTGCAGCCGAGGTCAAAGGCCCTGCAATGGCCGATTACGAACCGGCGCCTTTCCTTACAGAGTACAGTTCGCATACATGGCATTCCGGCCCGAAGACTTTCAACGAACTGAAAGCATTCATCTCCGGCACGTGGTATATACATATCTATATTGGTAACTATGCAGAATCTGTTTATTCTTTCACTATTGCCGACATTCTGGAGGAGCCCAATTTTCTTTCTGTTCCCTCAATCACCGAGCCTGCACAAGGAGCCAATAACATCATTGCACAGCACTGTCATCTTGCCTGGGACCCGAACGGCGCCGATGCTAATGCCGAGAATCTCTGGGTACGGATAGGATGGCAGTCAGCTTCGCTGTCACCATCTCAAACCAGCTGGGACCACGATTGGCTGGATATAGGTGGAAGCTACTGTAAAGTCTGGTACGGCATATCGCCTTCCGGGTTAATGGGCCCGCTGCAATATGTCAGCGGAACATCCTTTACCTGGAACTCATCACTCGCTTACCTGGTTTCCAGTGATAGACATACGTTTACAGTCAAATACTCACTCGACCTTAACGAAGACAATCACATCGATTTTGGAGATTTTGTCATTTTCAGTGAGCATTGGCTGGAATGGGGCCCATCCGCGAGTTGAACCAGAGTAAACTTGTGAAAACACCAGAATCACCTTATATTTTATTTCTCCGCCTCGCATAATCGTCCGCGAAATGATTATCACCACGCTTCGCCTAAGGGCTGCGCAGGGCAGCAAAAGGTTTGAAAAGGGATCGAAACCGTCGAAGGTGGATTTATCCGGCGGATTAACACCCCAACCCAGGAGCCCTCGGCTTTATGCCAGCGGTCTTTTGCTTTTGCAGCTTGAATTTCTTGGCGGAGGATATATAATGACGAGCTATGGTAGCGGAGGTCGACAACTGGGGCGGCAAGGTAATTGATTATTTCGATTTGGCCCAGGATAAGAGTTGAAATTCCGCAAAGGTAGTTAAATTTAAAAGTGCATGCTTGGTTGCGTAACCGAGCGTTTGATATGTTAAATCTCAGTTTAAGCGGGAGAGAAATATGTTAGAGATACTAAAACTTTTTAAAAAATCATCACCCATTCTAATTATTATTGTGGTTATGGCTTATTTTCTCAAGTTTTCCATCGAGAAGAAAATAGAGGCGGTTATAGGAAGAGTTGAAGAGATTGCTAAAACTTCTCTTGAAGTAAAAAAAGAAATTCGCGGAGAAGAGCGCACCCAGTTGGTAGATTTGCGTGTTGCCATCGAAAAATGGGAAGATTTCCTGCTGACAGGTTTGTTTGATTATACAATGATGGCCTCACCAGATGCGAAAGTATCAGCTTTATATGAAGAGGACAAGAAGTTATTCCTTGATGTTAAGGTTGCTGTTGTCAAAGCCAGTATCTATCTTCGGAATGAAGAGCTGGAAAAGCGGCTCATAGACATGCTCCTAAAGATTAGAAAAAGTTACTATCCGCTCATCTTCGAGTCATTACCACCCTTAATTGATATTCAGGCAAAGCTTGCGCCGATTGAATACAAACTTAATAAATTCCGCGAGAGCAATTTTCAGGATATGGCATACGCACCGACCCAAAAGGACCAGGAGGAAAATCAGAGACTGCAAACCATGATGACAGAGGAAATAAAGAAATTTTCGGAAAAGTATCTGAAGTTACAGCCGGGCATAATTGAACAAATGACGAAGCTGAAAGAAATCACTAATAGCTATATTTATCGTCCCATACACCAGGCCGCTATTGATAAAGAATAGATGATAATGATTATTTTATCTGCGTCCTCTAATGCTGGAGCCTGTCCGCCGACCTGTCTTGCGTCTTAAATCTTGAGTTTACAATAGGTTGTAAAAAAATCTGATATAAGTAGCAGCTGTACATAGACATACGGAGAATAATCAATCAAATACGCAGGTAGTTGCGCGCAAAAATCGAAATTCCTAAAAAAATTTTTATTCGTTTTTATTTAAGCACTTACGCAAATTCACTCCTCAAAAAATCCCTCGAATTTCAATCAAACGTGCAGGTTCGTCCAATATTGGAAGGCTGTCGTTTTCTGCCTTCCGGCGAAAAACGCCAAATACGAAAATCGTAAATGTTGTGCGGTGGTTGGGTCATCGAGCATATCATAAAAATCAACGTTCCTGACCGGCTGGATAAGCTGCTCGTTAAGCTGGTCTTGCTCTATCGCCGCCTTCGTTATGGCTATCCTTTCCGCCGAATCCCTTTAACGCAGGGCAAATTCGCTATCGTGGACCCCGATGATTACGAGTGGCTGAATAAGTACAAATGGCACGTTAACAGGGGTGCAAACACTTATTATGCCTGCCGAAACTCTCGGATTGGGAAAAAGCGAGTCAGTATTAAAATGCACCGCGAGATTTTTGAAAACCTTTCCGCAACTAAAAACTCAACACTCAAAACTCATAACTGCCATCGCCATATCGGCGATGGCCTCGTCGTTGACCAT
>CAZZHL010000123.1:0-6906 GCA_964653945.1 uncultured Pirellulales bacterium | reverse complement strand
ATCGAGCCGCCAGGCCGAGCGAGCGAAACCTCGGCTCAATGATGACCCTGCTTATCCTGCGGATATTTCTGTTGATAAGCGCAAGCTGGGTGTTTCTATCAAGGCCGACGAATATGTCACCGGTAGCAACGTTGCGAAGCTGGCAGGCCGGCGTCGGCATCGTGTAAACAATAACGCCGATAGTTCGCAGCCCCGCACGATGAGCCAGCACAAAATCGCCCCGCAGCGCATAGATGGCAGCAAACGGCCCCATCTGAGAATCACGGTAGTGAAAATGTGACAACGCCTCGTAATCCTCGATATTGCCGCGGACAACCTGCAGTCTTCTGCATACCGAACAGCTTTTTCTTATTTCGTCCACTGTCTATCGTTTTGAGTCTTGTGTCTTATAGATAACCTGCGTTTGGCCGGTGAGCTCTGTTACAACAAGGACATCCGGCGCCAAATCGAGCAGAATATCATCGTGGCTCGCAGCCAGGATAAATGTTACGCCGTTTCGTTTTGCGAACTTATGTATGTTGTGCGAAATCACAGCGGCGGTAATGCGGTCAAGGTTCGAGCAAAATTCATCTGCGAAGATAAATTTTTTGTTCTGTGCCAGTGCCACTGCCAGGCGGAACCGATATTGTTGGCCTTCACTAAGATTGGCCGGCTGATTGACAATACTGAAGACATCGTTGAGCCCCGCTGTGCTGAGCGTTCTAAGGCAGGAAAGAAAATCGCCATCTATACAATCAATCAGGGTTTTGTCTTTCGGAAGTTTTATTTGAGCAAGGTTGACTCTGTCGGCAGGTGGGATGGATTTTTCCAATTCAGAAAGCAGGACGCTTTTGCCAGCACCTGATGGGCCAGTGATATAAACAATGTCACCGTCGTTGATTTGAAGCTGACAATGCACAGCATGGCCAAGCCCATTGAAATTGGTGTGATTTCTTCGCAGCCGGTCCACCGTCAGGCCGAACATCCGGCAAACTTGTGCGACTTTATCAGTGATCTGTCCGTCCCAATGAAAACTTTTTGATATACTGTACATCGGCATAGTAGATTCAATTCTCCTATGCACTGTTTCTTACGCGCTGTTGGATTTTTTTTATGGTTTTGTAAGTTTGGTAGTACGTCCAGCGTCTTCTTGCGGCGATTTTTTTTACTGACAGGCCGAGCAAAAAGTACTCCTTTGCGATGACCAATTCTCTTGCGGTGAGTTTGTCGCGGTTTTGCAGGCAGATAATATATTTCCCATCTATCAGCCGTTTGATAATCCTGACTATTCTTCGAGAGATACTTGTCTCATCTATTCCGGCCAGTCGAGACATCTGCCGAAAGCTGTTGGAATTGTCCAGATACATTGTCATAAGGAGCTTGTCTTTTCCTTTGAGCAGATTTACCCTCCTTCGGAGCAGCTCGATTCTGTTGCGACATTCGGCCTTTGTTTCCAGCATCTCTCGCAGAAGGCTATCGTGAGCTTTCCCCATTTACTAACCCCCACGCCATCAACTTCCTCTCCTTTCTGGTCTGGCCTCTCAGAAAGGCGGGGTTGGCTTAAACTGTTGTTTAAAGGAAACCGCCTTTTTTAGTATTTATCAGCCTAATTGTTTTATATTTACTTAACATTAGCAGAATTTTAGTATATATTTGAATGACGTCAAGCATTTTGTAATATTTTTTTTAAATTTTTTCAAAAGTTAACAAAATAGTGAATTTTAAACTAATTTAGGCCATTTTGGGTTGATATTCGGATATGATTCAACAGCCGATTGGATATTCCTTGAAATAATCGCAAAAGGTTTTGCATTCGGCAACAGAGAGATTATACTGGTTAGTTAGTTATTCTGAATCGGGACTCCGGCTGGGCCTTTCTGGCTACGGCTTGGCACTTCGCCAAGACGAGCGCCCAGACGAGTATTAGGGACGAAGATGTCGGGAAGGATTCCCAAAGTAGTAGTGGTTGGCGGCACTTACGTTGATATGGCGATAAAGTGCGGCCAAATCCCATCGCCCGGGCAGAGTGCTCCCGGCTCCTCGCTCTCCTATACAGCTACCGGACCGGGACCTAATCAGGCGGTGCAAGCCGCTCTATGTGGCTGTGAAGTGAATCTTATCAGCAAGGTCGGCGGCGATGCATTTGCTCAGATGGTAAAAACGAGCATCGCTGAGTCCAACGTCAATACCGATTATGTCTTTACCGCTGAGGCAAAAAACACCGGAGTTGTTGTAACTCTGGTTAATGCCGAAGGTGAAAACGCAACGTGTTACTACATGGGAGCAAACAACGCTTTACAGCCGAGGGATATCGACTTTGCTGAGCAGCTTATTTCTGAATCCGATGTGTGTCTGATACACGGCCGACTGCCACAGGATGCGATTGTAAGGGCTATTCGCTGTGCAGAGGTGCACGGCACAAAGGTTATTTTCGACCCAGGAAGGCCGATAGAACAGCCAAGCCCAGCCCTTGCTAAAGGTGGGGCCGGCAAGACAACTCAAGATTTGCCTGTCGAGTATTTTTCGGTCGATATCATGATACCCAATCTTTATGAAGCCGCCGACATTACCGACCATTCCGACGCAGGCATCCGTACTGCCAAGCTAATCGGCTCTGACCTTGTAGCTCGTGGAGTGGGCTGTGCCGTCATAACAATGGGCAAACGTGGCTGTATGATTGTTGACAGGACCGGAGCCGACAATATTCCGGCTTTTGAGGTTGAGCTTGTTGACCAGGCCGGCAGAGGCGATGCGTTCGCTGGGGCGCTAGCCGCTTCATGTGCCGTTGGAGATGATATACGAAAGGCACTTCGGTTCGCGTCTGCTGCGGGGGCGCTGGCCTGCACGAAGTTCGGCTCGATTGAGGCCATGCCGACTAAGGCGGAGATTATCGAGCTGCTGCAAAAACAAGAATCGGAGTGATGGCCTGGGCGCTCGATACTCGATGCTTGATTCTCGCTGAGAATTGCGGATTTTTTCGCTTGACTTTTGGCGGAAATACCCTATAATAATACCAGATTTGCGGTGATTTTCGATGCTCGTTCAACGGAGGAACCCAGCTTCGCCTATGGCTACGCCAAGGCGGGCATTTCTTAATTTTCACACGGATGATGCAGTAATAAAGCTGTCACCCCGAGCGCAGCCGAGGGGTCTATTAAAAATAGACCTGTCCCGAACAAGGTTGAGGGATTCCTCGACTTCGTCAGCCTGCGGTGGGCTTCGCTCGGAATGCCGGTTGCGTTAAATGCTCAATTTAAGGAGAAGGATGATGAAAAGTGTAAGGATAATATTTTTCGCGGCGGTGGTATTGTTTCTGTGCGATTGCCCGACCTCTGCGGTTCCTATTGTTTTATTCAACGATGGTCTGACGCACGATATTGACTACCGAATCGACAGCTGCGTTTACGTGGATTATCATACACCATATAAGTACACCACAATAAATGTGCTGGATGGTGGAAGCATAGTGTATGGCTTATTGGGATATGAACAAAGCAGGATAAATGTCTCTGGTGGTTTTATAGGTATGGACCTTATCGTCGGAGGTTCCAGCCAAGTAAATATCTCCGGCGGTATCATAGGAAATAAGCTTGCCAGCGAAGGTTCCAGCCAGGTAGATATCTCCGGAGGCTCAATAAGCTGGTTGTTGCTATCCAACCAGAGTATGATACAAATATTCGGTTCTGATTTTTTAGTTGATGGCCAGCCATTCGGTTACGGAGAGCTAACCAGTATAGATGGTGGCGATTGGCGGGATGGGCAACTGGCTGGCACGCTTCTAAGCGGGGAGTTGATTGATGCTCATTTTCGCATTGGCCAAAATGCAAGAATCGTTCTGATCCCCGAGCCCGCCTCCGTGATGTTGCTCGGCTTAGGCGGTTTCTTTTTAAGACGCAGGCGACGATAGGCTGGATATAACCCCCAGAACGGATAAGCCCTCCAAAGGCGGGCAAGAACCAGCCAAAAACGCATTTGACCTTACATGGCTACGGCAAGGCTTTTCGCCTTGACGAGTCTGTTTTCAGCTATATAATACTACACTTCGCCAATCAACGAATGAATCAATAAAAAGGAGTGCTGATGAGCAGAAAATTTGTAAGGGCGATTTTCCCGGGCTCGTTTGACCCGATTACAAACGGCCATCTCGACGTTATCGAGCGGGCCATGAAGCTCTTCGACGAGCTTATCATCGCAGTCGGCAAAAGCCCCGTCAAAAACCAGCTATTTACCCCTGAAGAACGGGTGGAAATGATAGATGAAATCGTCCGCCAAAGGAAAATGACCGGCGTTTTGGTCGAGAGTTTCGAGGGTCTGACGGTCGAATACGCCGCCCAAAAAAAAGCAGATGTCATCCTGCGAGGCCTGCGCTCCCTTACCGATGTACAGTACGAGTTCCAGCTTGCTATGACCAACCGGGCTGTGACCGGCATCGAAACAGTATTTGTCATGACCAGTGAGCAGTACGGATTCACAAGCTCGACATTGATACGTGAAATAGCTTCTCTGGGCGGAGACCTGTCAAACCTCATCCCGGAAAATGTTCACAAACGCCTGAAAAAGCGACTTAAAAAAAGTAAGTAGTTAAATAGTTAACCAGTCCCTTAGGGACCAGTTACCAATAACCAGTTATGAGATATGTTTACAATCAGCGTAGAAACACACTTTTGGGCTTCACATCAATTGACCTTGCTGGATGGCTCCAAAGAACCTGAGCATCACCACAACTGGTCGGTTACTGCTGATGTCAGCTCCGATTCGCTTAACAGTATGGGACTTGTGATGGATTTCGGCCAGCTCAAGAAGCTGCTTAGCGATATCGGGGCCGAGTTTGATAATATGACGCTAAACAATACTGATTATTTTAAGAAGAACAGCTCATCGGCCGAAAACGTAGCTAAATATATATATGAAAAACTGCGAGCCAAACTGCCTAAAGCCGTCAAAATCCAAAGCGTCAAGGTCGTCGAAGAACCGGGCTGTGCAGCAATATTCTCTAAAAACAAAACTACGGACTGAATATTTAGGTTCTGTTCTCTAATAATTTTGCCGATATTTTGAAGGGCGATATAATAGTTGGCAGCACCGGCTGATTTTTGATATAATAAAGATAACAGTGCAGGGTGCTTGTTAATCTCCGTGAGGATTAAGTATGCAATGCCAGATTTGTAACAAAAATGATGCGACTATTCATCTGACCGAGATTACCGACGGCAAGCGGGAAGAAATGCACCTGTGCGAGCATTGTGCCGCCGAGCAGGGCATCGCTGTCAAGAGCCACCTTCCTGTAAATGAGTTACTTAGTAATCTGCTTGCCGCCCAGCCGCCGGACGATGAATCATCCAGCCAACTAGTTCAGGTCCACTGCCCGAATTGCGGCTTTACGCTATCTCAATTCCGCAAAGAGGCTGTCTTGGGATGCCCATACGATTATAAGGTTTTTGAGAAGTCGCTGCTGCCGCTTATCGAAAAAGCCCACAATGGTAAAACAGCCCATTGTGGCAAGCTCCCTTCAAAAACACCAAAAGACACAAAAAAGCAAGTAGAGCTTTTAAACCTTCGTCAACAGCTCCAGGCTGCGGTGCAAAGCGAAGACTACGAGTTGGCAGCTAAATTGCGGGACAAAATAAACCAACTGGAAAAGTAAAATCGCCATACGCAATGAAATTAACTGACATAAGTAATGATATAAACGAATGGTTCGGCGGCTCCGGGCCGTTGTCGGATATCGTTATATCCTCACGGGTTCGCCTGGCTCGAAATCTTGCCGGCCACAAATTCCTCAGCCGATGCTCAAATCCTGAAAAGTCTGAAATACTCAATAAGCTAAAGGATGTTCTGATGTCGCTTGACCTCGGCGACAAAACATTCTACATAAGCGTGGACAAGGCCCCGACCCTGAATCGTAATCTGCTTGTGGAAAGACATCTTATCAGCCATCATCACGCCTTTGGCAAGGGCCCGCGAGGCGCCATCATCGCTCAGCGCGAATTTTTCACTGCTATGATTAACGAAGAGGACCACTTGCGGTTGCAGGTGTTAAAAGCCGGCTGTCAGCTCTCTCAATGTCTTGAGCAGATAAACCATATCGACGATATGATAGAGCAAAAGGTCGATTACGCCTTCAGCCCTCGTTTTGGATATCTAACGGCTTGTCCCACAAACCTCGGTACGGCGATTCGGGTCTCGGTAATGCTGCACCTGCCGGCCCTGAAGATAACTGGACAGATAGACAAGTTCCTTCGCGCAACAAAGGATATGAACCTGGCCGTACGAGGCCTGTTTGGCGAAGGCAGCGAGGCCGCAAGCGATTTCTACCAGCTTTCTAACCAGGCAACGCTCGGCATTTCGGAAAAGGACATCGTCCTACAATTTGAAAACGCTATTATCCCTGAAATCATCGATTATGAAAAAGCTGCAAGGTCCCGGCTACTCACAAAAGATACCGACCTTCTCAACGACAAAATTTCTCGTGCGATGGCCCTGCTGCAAAATGCGCATTTGATAAGTTCGCAGGAGGCATTGTTTTTGCTAAGCCACTTACGGCTGGGCATAAATATGCACGAACGCATGGGCGCTTCGACCCCTGCCATAGACCGGCTCTGCCGGCTTAGTAGCGCTGATAGAAAGCAGGCCCTTTCCATTGAAACCATAAATCGGCTGTTTATGCTGACTCTGCCGGCCCATCTGCAACTTAACTACGGCAAGGAGCTTAATTCGACCCATCGAGATGCCCTTCGAGCACAAATCATCCGCTCCGCACTAAACGGTTAAAAGTTAAATTCTAAATCCTAAGCACGAAGCTATGAAAAGCACTAAGCACTAAACCCTAAATCCTAAACAATATCGAATGACCAAAACTCAAATGACCGAAACAACAAGTTTTTAACATTGGGACATTTGAATTTTGAAGTTGTTTAGAATTTAGAG
>CAZZHL010000122.1:0-7004 GCA_964653945.1 uncultured Pirellulales bacterium | reverse complement strand
GCTGGCGGCCGACACCGCTGCGAAGAGCGGTATATCTGGAAAAATATCTTGATACGCCGGCACGTATATACTTCAAGGATGAAAGCGTCAGCCCGCCGGGAAGTCATAAGCCAAATACCGCGGTAGCTCAGGCATGGTATAACAAACAGTTTGGCATCAAGAGGATTACGACGGAGACCGGGGCGGGTCAATGGGGCAGCGCTCTGGCTTTTGCCTGCAAGCTGTTGGAGCTTGAATGCAAGGTCTTTATGGTCAGAATCAGTTTCGACCAGAAGCCCTTCAGGAAAATGATGATGCAGGTATGGGGTGCAAACTGTGTAGCAAGCCCCAGCTCGGAAACAAATGCCGGAAGAAAAGTGTTGGAAGAAATGCCGGATACACCCGGCAGTCTGGGAATTGCCATCAGTGAGGCCATCGAGCAGGCCGTAAGCGATAAATCCGGTAAGACCCGCTATTCTCTGGGGAGTGTGCTCAATCATGTCTTGCTACATCAAACAATCATAGGTCTTGAGGCGAAGAAACAACTGGAAAAAATAGGTGAGAAGTCACCTGATGTAGTTATTGGTTGTGCCGGCGGCGGCAGTAACTTTGCTGGTCTTTCTTTTCCGTTTGTTGCTGATAAGATCAATGGTGCCGACATTAAAATCATTCCTGTCGAGCCAACGGCCTGCCCGACTATGACTCGCGGGCCGTTTGCTTATGATTTTGGTGACACTGCCTGCACGACACCGCTTCTTGCGATGTTTACGCTCGGACACGCATTTATACCGCCGCCGATTCACGCCGGTGGATTGCGTTATCATGGTATGGCACCGCTGATTTGTCAGGCGATTGTCGAAGGTCTGATGGAGCCGAGGGCATACCATCAGTTAGAGTCCTACAAAGCCGCATTAATTTGGGCCGGGACAGAAGGATTTATTCCTGCTCCGGAGACAAGCCAGGCGCTGGCGGCTGTTATTGAGGAGGCCAAAAAAGCGAAAGAAGAAGGCAAGGAAAAAATGATTTTATTCAACTACAGCGGACATGGACTGATGGACCTGACGGGCTACGAGGCATTTCTGTCCGGAAAGCTTACCGACTTTGAACTACCGGAAGAGGAATTGCAGAAGTACACCAAAGCTCTTGGAAGTTATCCGAAAGCGGAAGCAAGAAAAAGCGGTAAATGGTAAAAAAACTATTATAAGGTCAATGTAAGTTTTTGAAGGGAATGATTATGAAAAAAGGACTTTTGGTGAGTGTGGGGGTCTTGTTGGCTGCGGTAAGCATGGTACAGGCTGGGGATGGTAAGTTGCATGGGTGGGTAAGTTTTGAAATGGGTAGCGAATATATCTGGCGTGGATTTGACGTTTATGATGACCATGCCGCAATTCATCCGTCGGTTGATGTGGATTTGTTTGGAACAGGTTTTGGCTTCAATGTGGCGGGGCATAGGGCCATGACGAACGGCTTCGAGAATTCCGAACGCTGGGATTACACTGTGTATTATCAGAACATGTACTTCGGAGACAAGAGGTACGCTATCGCAAATAGAATTGGATGGGTCTATTATAACTACCCTGAGATTAGAAACGATTGGGCCGACCTCCAGGAAATACACGCGATTTTCTCTTTCCCTAAAATTTTACCGGTCAAGGGACTCGTCCCAACTTACGTCTTAGTTAAGCTTTGGCCGTCAAGCACCGATTCTCTCGTTTCCAAAATGGTGGACTTGTCAAAGGGGATACCGAGCACCGGAAGCCCTTCCGGATTTGCTCACATTTTTATGCTTGACTATGCTCTGCCGATTGATGATCCTATTACCGGGGAAACCAGAAACCTGAACTTACACTCAGAATTTGTCTTTAATGATGGTGTTGGGCCTGCCGGACTGAATGTTGTCCATGACTTGTCAAACGCTGTTTTTTGTATATCTACGGTTTTTGACCTCGGTAACAATTTTTATATTACTCAGGGAGTTAATTATCAATCCTCATGGGATGACTCGGTAAATCCTGAAGACGAGTGTTGGGTGACCTTAAACGCCAAGTATGCATTTTAAAACAAGGTTTTAACGTCGTTGCATTTTTAAGGGGCTGGCTTTGAAAACCAGCCTCTTCTCTTTTATAATGGCATAGCAACGTAAGTGGTGAAAAATGCTGACACTGATTAATACAAACAGGATGCTGCCTCTCATTGGTCCGGTCGGTCTGGACTACGTGGCTGGTTCTGTAAGACGGGCAGGGGTCGATGTAGAAGTTCTCGACCTTGCTTTGTTACAGGACCCGGCTGAGGCGATGAAAGAATACTTTTCAACTAACCAGCCGGAATTGGTGGGGATTTCTTTTCGAAATGCGGAGGATTGCTTTTGGCCGAGTGCCGATTGGTTTGTTCCCGGGTTGAAAAAGACGATTGAGAACATCCGGGGCATAACGAGCGCGCCGATTGTAATTGGCGGTGTCGGCTTTTCGGTTTTTGCCGTACAAATTGTTGAATATACAGGAGCCGATTTCGGTATCCGTGGCGACGGTGAGACGGCAATATTTTCACTTATTAGTCAGTTGCAGGGGGCGCAGAATTTCATAGAGGTTCCGGGGCTTGTTTGGCGAAAGGATGGCAGGATTTACAGTAATCAGCCGGCTTGGCCGGACCAGATTTCGCTGACAACAGCCCGGGATATTATTGATAACGTAAGTTACTTCAAGCAAGGCGGACAATGCGGCGTGGAGACAAAACGAGGCTGCGACCGCAAGTGTATTTATTGTGCTGACCCGCTGGCAAAAGGAGCTAAACTTAGACTGCGGAGGCCTTCTGAAGTTGTTGATGAAATTCAATCATTATTGTCACAGGGGATAGATGTGCTGCATTTTTGTGATTCCGAGCTGAATGTTCCACGAGGTCATTGTTATGCAATCTGTGAAGAGATTGACAGGTGTTCTCTTGGAGACAAAATTCGCTGGTATGCTTATATGTCACCGGTGCCGTTTGACAATGAGTTAGCTGGGCTTATAGCAAGGGCCGGTTGTGTGGGCATTAATTTTACGGGCGACTCGGGCAGCTCTGCGATGCTCAAAACCTATCGGCAGAAACACAAAAAGCAGGATATTGCCGGTGCAGTTCAGCTTTGCAGAAAAAACAGAATAGCGGTTATGATAGACCTTATGCTTGGCGGGCCCGGCGAAACGCCACAGACAGTAGCCGAAACAATTGATTTTATTAAAAAAATAAATCCGGATTGTGCCGGCGCCGCGCTTGGTATAAGGATTTATCCGGGTACCGCTATGGAAAAGATAGCTGCACGAGAGCTAAGCGAAGGGAAAGACCTTAGTATCCGTCGAAAATATGCCGGCCCAATAGATTTTTTCAAGCCGACTTTCTATATTTCTGAGGCCTTGGGCGAGCAGCCGGCAAAGCTGGTGAGGGATTTGATTGGTGACGACAAGAGATTTTTCGCACCTGCCGAAGAAACTGACTCTCAGGCATCAGAGAACAGTGACGATGCCAACTATAATTACAACGAGAACCTGCCGTTAATACAGGCAATTCGTGAAGGTGCCAGGGGTGCATATTGGGATATCTTACGGAAACGCAGGTAGAGGGACTGCCTAAGTTTTTTCATTTTCTATTCTTGAATCAACGTATGCAAATATTTTTTCTTTAACCCGTTCGATATCGCCGGTTTTTGGTAATAAATCGAGCAGCATTTCCAGAAATTTACGCTGCTTTATTCTCTTTAGTGTCGCTGCAAAATTCACATCGTAGACCCATCCAAGCAGGCAAAGCTTCATATCGTTTAGTGTTTTCATTTCGCTGTAAGCTACCAGTTGGCCATGAAGTACCTTTTCGAGTATTTCGTTTGAATACACGGGCTCATCTGAAAACTCAAGCTCCAGCTTGAATCCATCCGGATTTTCCCTGTGTTGTTTGAAGTATCCTGTCACCACATAGAGCACATCTATCTTATCAGCATCTCGTATCAATTTCGAAAACAAAAGGCACTGGCCGTCTAAATCCTTCGGCAGTTCTTTTGCCCCGTGATATTCAATCGCCTTTTCTATCAATTCTTTTTCTTTTTGTTCTACGCCATCGAGAATTTTTTTCTGGCGAAGGACTTCTAAGCCAAGCATGCAATGGTTCGTGCTTTTGGGATCGTTGTACGTTCCGTATCTGACGAACTGCACGAATCGCCCGACATCGTGAAGAAGCGCTATCACCTCTGCAATTTGCTTCTGGTTGTCTGACAGGTTTAGCTGTTCGGCTAAATACATCATCTCTTTACACGTCCGCAGGCTGTGCTCTTGCTTGAGCTTTAAATTGGCATTTACAAACTCATCATCGCCATAAAAGCCGGCCACGTAATTATTAAACCAGACCTTGAAATTTTCAATCTGCTCTTGCTTCACAGTGCCTTGACCTCCTGATAAAGAATTTTTCGAACTGAATTTTAGTAAAATCTATATTATATAACGCCTCATCCTGGGTATAATACAGCACAAACAGGTAATAGTCAAAGGAGCAAAACGATATGTCAACAGTAAAAGATATTATTGTCAGAAAGCCCACGGAAGAAGAGGCCAAAACTTACAAGGTCTGGCCAATCTGGAAATGCCAGCCCAGCACCTTCGACTGGGCATACACCGAGAAAGAGACCTGCCTTATTTTAGAGGGTAATGTAACGGTAACTGACGGCAAAGATTCGGTAAGTTTCGGCCCGGGCGACCTTGTGATTTTCCCGCAGGACCTCGAATGTACATGGCAGGTCACCGGAGCAGTAAAGAAACACTATAACTTTGGCTGAAAAAGTGTGAGTCTCGGTTGGATTTAAATCTTTCTTGCGGCGAGGGTGTAGATAGGCCTTTGTTCTTTAAGGAATTTTCTTTCGTAGTTTGTGCCGGTCCATTCGCCGGGTTCGGTGCCGGCGGTGGGGAGAAATTCAACTTCCTCAAGTTTCTCACGATTGTCAGTTATTAGTTCTTTTATTTGCTCAAAGTAGTCGGCATGGTCGGTAGCAATTCTTATCTGGCCATCGGTTTTTAAGCAGCGGAGAAGATGCTGCAAATTAATAGGGCATAAGAAGCGTCTTTTGTTGTGTCGTCTTTTTGGCCAGGGGTCGGGGAAATATATGTGGAAGCGGTCGATGGAGCTGTCAGGGACGAAGTTGGCTAAAAAGTTAGCGGCATCGGTGCGTATTACCCGCACATTTGTCAGTTCCCATCGGCCTATACGGTCAACGGCATGGCGGTAGTATTTGTTGGCCCGTTCGATGCCGAGAAAATTCACGTCCGGCTGGGTTCTTGCCTGGTTCAGCAGGAAGGTGGCTTTGCCTGTGCCGATTTCGATGTGGACCGGGCCGGGACGTCCGAAAATCCTGATAAAGTCGATTTTGCCATCCAAATCTTCGGGCTTTAGCGAGATTGAAGGATAATCTTTTAGTTTTCGGGCCATATTTTCCCTTTTCGCCCTCAAAAGGCATAGAAACATAAGTTCGATAATACTATTATACAAAAGATAGGTGCTTTAGGTAAGGTCTGAAATGGTTGTTTGTTTGTATCATGATTAAAGGGGGCATAAGAACGAATCGATAAAAAATGTGAACTGGTTCTTGGTCTATGCGTATTTAGTTATAGGACAACAGCGCAGACTAAAGGTTAGGAGATCTTAAAAATGATTCTCCAGTTATTTAGAGCGCGGCACAAGCGAATACTGATTGACATCAATACGCAAAGAGACTTCCTATTGGCGGAGGGTAAAGCATGCATAGGAAACCACAGGAGGGTATTGGCACATATTCGCAGGGTGATGGCGTGGGCGCGGGCCAGAAATATCCCGGTCATTTCGACTGCCGAGGTTTATCCGGATAACAACGGCAACGGTGCAGTTCAATATTGTATCGACGGCACAGAGGGACAAAAAAAGATACGGTACACGTTGCTGGGCAACCGAATAAATTTCCCTGCAGACGGCAGTACTGATTTGCCGAGGGACATGCTGCGGCGGTACAGGCAGGTTATTCTTCACAAGCGTTGCGTTGACCCGTTTGAGGAGCCGCGGATTGACAGGCTGCTCAGTGAAGTGCGAGCCAGCGAGTTTATTCTGGTTGGCGCCAGCGCCGAGGGTGCTGTTCTGGCGACGGCGCTGGGGTTGCTGCAGCGAGGCAAGAGAGTCTGTGTCGTAGTTGATGCGGTGGGTTCACATAATAAAAAAGAGGCGAGATTGGCACTTCGCAAGATTGAGGCGAAAGGTGCAAAGCTCATTGAAACCAAAAAACTTGCGGGGGCGTCACACCTGAGGCAAGTTGGTATATGCAACTGCAAAAGCTGCCAGGGATTAACAGGCAAAGCACTGCTTGAGACCACAGAGGAAAATTAAGATTCACCTTTTTGTATTGAGCATATCGAGTGTTTTAAATTCACAATTACCCCCATTAGAAATTTTCGTTTTTCATACCTTTCTTCTCATTTTGTGTTATTGCCACCCTGTTATAGAATTTCTAACGGGGTTTACACAATGCTATTTTAAGAGGGAGGTTTTTTTAGCTCTTCGATTTTTGGGAGGTCTTTGAGGGTATTTAAACCAAAGGTTTCGAGAAATTTTTTTGTTGTGCCGTATAGCATTGGTCTGCCCAAGACCTCGGCTCGGCCAACGATTTTTACCAGGCCTTTGTCCATAAGTGAGCGAACCAGCTCGCCTACAGCAACACCCCTGATGGCCTCGATATCGGCTCGTATGACCGGCTGTTTGTACGCAATTATTGCAAGCGTCTCCAGGGCCGCTGGGCTTAGCTTGCTGTCGCTGCGTACATGAAGCAACTTTTTAAGCCAATGGTTGTAAGGGCTTAGGGTGAGCATTTGGTAGCCGCTGGCGATTTGTTCTATTCTAAAGGCATTATTGTTGGCCTGGTATTTGCCATTTAAGGTTTGGATGTGCTGGCGGATTTGCTTTGCAGAGGTCTCAACGATATTAGCTAACCGCTCTGCTGTGAGCGGCTCATCGCTGGCGAATAAAACCGCTTCTATAACCGACTCAAC